>CAZPCU010000234.1:0-3933 GCA_964585075.1 uncultured Rhodobacterales bacterium | reverse complement strand
TCGATCGCCACGCGCCGGGCGCTCGCCTTGTCGCCGAGCTTGCGCATGGTCTCGGCGCGCGGGCCGATAAAGGCGATGCCGGCGGCGTCGCAGGCTTCCACGAAATCCGGGTTCTCCGAGAGGAGCCCGTAGCCCGGGTGGATCGCGTCGGCGCCGCATTCCTTGGCCACGCGGATGATCTCGGGGATCGAGAGATAGGCCTGCACCGGGCCGAGATCCTCGCCGATCCGGTAGGCCTCGTCCGCCTTGAAGCGATGCAGGGAAAGCTTGTCCTCCTCGGCGAAGACCGCGACGGTGCGCTTGCCCATCTCGTTCGCCGCGCGCAGCACCCGGATGGCGATCTCGCCCCGGTTGGCCACGAGGATCTTGGAGAACTCTGTCATCGGCGCCGTCCCTTCCGTCGATGATGGATAACGAAAACGTGTAGGCGGTTTCCGCCCCCCAGTAAACTCGTCACGCTTGTGCCGTGACGATTGGCGCGGCGGTGGTCCGGACGCGGCGTTTCGAGGCTCAGACGAGGCGCGCCGCCACGTCGGAGAGCCGCGCCGCGCCGAGCTGGCCCATGTTGGCCTCGAGGTCCTTGCGAAGGATGTGCACGAGGTGGTCGGGCCCCTTGGGCCCGAGCGCCGCGATGGCGTAGTGCCAGGGCCGGCCCAGCATCACGAAATCCGCGCCGAGGGCGAGGGCGCGGAGGATGTCCAGCGCGCAGTCGATCCCGCCGTCCAGGATCACCGGAAGCGAGGTGGCGGCGCGGACCGCGGGCAGCGCCTCGATCGTGGCGGGCGCGGCGTCGAACTGCCGGCCGGCATGGTTCGACACCCAGATCGCGTCCGCCCCCTCGGCCTCCAGCATCGCGGCGTCTTCCCCGCCCAGGACGCCCTTGACGATTAGCGGTCCCTCCCAGTTCTCCCGCAGCCAGCGCAGATAGGCGCGGTCGGGCGAGGTGCGCAGCAGGTAGCCGACATGGGCGGTGGACGGCAGCGCGCCGCTGGCGAGGCCCTCCTTGTAAGGGTCGAGGGTGCGCATCCGCGGCATCCCCGCGCGCGCGGTGGCGAGCGCCCAGGCGGGCCGCATCGCCACCTGCAGGGCGAGCCGCGGCGTGAGGCGGGGCGGATTCGTGAGCCCCGACCGGGTCTGCCGCTCGCGCCGGCTGGCCACCGGCACGTCCACGGTCAGGACGAGGGTCCGGAACCCGGCATCCCGGGCCCGGGCCAGCATGTCGCGGCGGATGCCCTCGTCGCGCGGGGGGTAGAGCTGGAACCAGCCCTCCTCGCCCGCGGCGGGGCCCACCTCTTCCGGCGTGGCGGCGGCCACGGTGGACAGCGTGCAGGGCAGCCCGGCCCGCGCCGCCGCGGCGGCGAGCATGCGCTCCGCGCCCGGCCAGACGAGCCCCGACATGCCCACCGGCGCCACGCCGAAGGGCAGGGGGTGGCGCCGGCCGAGAAGCTCGGCGCAGAGCTCGGGCGCGATCTCGCCGTGCAGGATCGACGGCCGGAGGAGCACCCGGTCCAGCGCGGCGCGGTTGCGCGCCTGGGTGGCCTCGGTGCCGGTGGCGCTGTCGAGATACTCCCAGACGAAGCGCGGCAGCCGCGCACGGGCGCGCGCGCGCAGGTCGGAAATCGCGGGGAAGCGGGCGTCGAGCTCCATCCGCCGCATTTGCCGGCAGCGGCCGGCGCTTGTCCAGTGCCGCGCATCGCGCTTTGCGCAGGTTGCCGTCGCGTGTTAACATTTTGTTAACCTTCGTTAACGGCATGCGGGGAAGTGTGAATGGGCGAGGTTCAGTTGGCCGCTCTGCTCTGCGCCTTTCTCGCGGGCAGCGAGACGGAGACGAGACACTACTTCGACGTCTACGGGCAGAAGCGCCATGTGCGCGTCGATTGCGAGACCGACCGGCACGTTTTCGAGATCGGCCTCGACGGCACGGACTCGGCGCGCGACAGCGTTCACCAGGCGCTCTTCTTCGCGCATCTCACGGGAAAGGCTCCCGTCGTCATCCTGATCGACCGGGACGGCTACGAGGGGCGTTTCGAATACGAGATGCGCCAGGTGGCCGAAGCGGCCGGCATCGCCTACGCGCGCTGCGCGAAGGACGTGATCCTGCGCTGGGCCAGCTCGGCGCCGCTGCGGCTGCCGCCGGACGACGGCCTCGCCGACGACCTGCCGCGCGAGGGCAACGCGTCGACGAACTGCGATCTTTCCGGCCTTCTCGCGGCGCCGCCGGGCGCGAGCTGAGGCGATTGCCGGCCGTGCCTCGTCAGCCGGGTGGGCGCGGGAAGAACATTCCCCGAACAATTCTTTAATCCCGGCGCGCGCTGCGCTAGATTGCGCGCCATGAGCAGTTTCGACGACGCCGACGCCTTCGAGGCGGCCTCGCTGTCCGCCCGCGCCATGGCCGCGCGCCCCGCGCCCTATCTCGACGAGCTGAACCCCGCGCAGCGCGCCGCGGTGGAGGCGCTCGACGGGCCGGTGCTGATGCTGGCGGGGGCGGGCACGGGCAAGACCAAGGCGCTGACCACCCGGATCGCGCATCTTCTGAACACCGGTCGCGCGCGCCCGGACGAGATTCTCGCCGTGACCTTCACCAACAAGGCCGCGCGGGAAATGAAGGAGCGCGTGGCGCGGCTTCTCGGCCACGCGGTGGAGGGGATGCCGTGGCTCGGCACCTTCCACGCGATCTGCGTGAAGCTCCTGCGCCGCCACGCGGAGCTCGCGGGGCTGAAACCCTCCTTCACCATCCTCGACACCGACGACCAGCTGCGCCTCCTGAAGCAGCTCGTCGCCGCCGAGGGCATCGACGAGAAGCGCTGGCCCGCGCGCCAGCTCGCCGGGCTGATCGACCACTGGAAGAACCGCGCCTGGACGCCCGAGCGCGTGCCCGCCTCGGAGGCGGGCGCCTACAACCGCCGCGGCGTCGAGCTCTACGCCCAGTATCAGACCCGCCTGAAGGAGCTGAATGCCGTCGATTTCGGCGACCTGCTTCTCCATGTCGTGACCATCTTCCAGACCCACGACGACGTGCTCGAGCGATACCGCCGCTGGTTCCGCTACATCCTGGTGGACGAGTATCAGGACACGAACGTCGCGCAGTATCTCTGGCTGCGCCTGCTCGCGGGCGGGCACCGCAACATCTGCTGCGTGGGCGACGACGACCAGTCGATCTACGGATGGCGCGGCGCCGAGGTGGGCAACATCCTGCGCTTCGAAAAGGACTTCCCCGGCGCCCAGGTCGTCCGGCTGGAGCAGAACTACCGCTCCACGCCGCATATCCTCGCCGCCGCGTCGGGCGTCATCGCCGCCAACGAGGGCCGGCTCGGCAAGACGCTCTGGACGGAGGCCGAGGCGGGCGAGAAGGTGCGCCTCATCGGCCACTGGGACGGCGAGGAGGAGGCGCGCTGGATCGGCGAGGAGATCGAGGCGATGCAGGGCGGCACGCGGGGGATGCGGCCCTTCTCGCTCGACGAGATCGCGATCCTCGTGCGCGCCTCCCACCAGATGCGCGCCTTCGAGGACCGGTTCCTGACCATCGGCCTGCCCTACCGCGTCATCGGCGGCCCGCGTTTCTACGAGCGGATGGAGATCCGCGACGCGATGGCCTATTTCCGCCTTGTCACCTCGCCCGCCGACGATCTGGCCTTCGAGCGGATCGTCAACACGCCCAAGCGGGGCCTCGGCGACAAGGCCCAGCAGACCATCCAGCGCATCGCCCGCGACAACGGTGTCTCGCTGGTCGATGGTGCTGCGCTGGCGGTCGAGCAGGGCGCGATCAAGGGCAAGGGCGCGGCGGCGCTGCGCGACCTGATCGTTGGTCTCGCCCGCTGGGGCCGGATGACCGGCGACGCGGACCTCACCCATATGGAACTGGCCGAGATCATCCTCGATGAGAGCGGCTACACCGCCATGTGGCAGAACGACAAGTCGCCCGACGCGCCGGGC
>CAZPCU010000233.1:969-3963 GCA_964585075.1 uncultured Rhodobacterales bacterium | reverse complement strand
TGATCGTCGCGCGGGAGCTCGACATCCGCACCGTCGACACGATCAGCGTGAAATCCTACAACCACCAGGAGCGCACCGAGCCCCGCATCATCAAGGCGCCGAACATGGAGCTCGTGGGCGACGGCACGGGCGTGCTGATCGTGGACGATCTCGTGGACACCGGTCGCACGCTGGAAGTCGTGCGCGCGACGATGCCTATGGCGCATGTCGCCACCGTCTACGCCAAGCCGATGGGCCGCGGCCAGGTGGACACCTTCATCACCGAGGTGAGCCAGGACACCTGGATCTTCTTTCCCTGGGACATGGCGCTCCAGTATGTCGAACCCTATCGCGGCACGGACTGATCCCGTGGCGGGCGCAGCATGACCAGCCGCACCGCCGCCACCTTCGCGCCCCCGGTGATGGAGGCGCGGCGCTGGCTCGACGGGGTGGAGATGCCGCCGGGCCGGCCGCTTCTGAACGTGAGCCAGGCCGCCCCGGTCGATCCGCCGCCCGAACCGCTGCGCGCGGAGATGGCCCGCCTCGTGCAGGAGGAGCCGGAGGTCCATCTCTACGGGCCGGTGCTGGGCCACCCGGAGCTGCGCGCCGAGATCGCGCGGCGCTGGAGCGGAGCCTATGGCGGCGAGATCGCGGCCGAGCAGGTTGCCGTCACGGCGGGCTGCAACCAGGCCTTTTGCGCCGCCATCGCCGCGCTCACCGGCGAGGGCGACGAGGTGATCCTGCCCACGCCCTGGTATTTCAACCACAAGATGTGGCTCGACATGGCCGGCGTCGCCGCGGTGCCGCTGCCCGCCGGCGCGGGCCTCCTGCCCGATCCCGAGCAGGCCGCCCAGCTGATCACCCCCCGCAGCCGCGCCATCGTGCTGGTGACGCCGAACAACCCCGGCGGCGTCGAGTATCCGCCGGAGCTCGTGATGGAGTTCTACGCGCTGGCGCGGTCGCGCGGCCTCGTGCTGATCCTCGACGAAACCTACCGCGACTTCGACGCGCGCACCGGTCCGCCGCACGCCCTCTTCACCGACCCGGACTGGCCCGAGGCCTTCGTTCACCTCTACTCCTTCTCCAAGGCCTACCGCCTCACCGGCCACCGCACCGGCGCGCTCGTCGCCTCGCGCACGATCCTCGCCGAGGCGGAGAAGTTCCTCGACACCGTGGCGATCTGCGCGCCCCAGCTCGGCCAGCACGCGGCGCTCTGGGGGATGCGGAACCTCTCGCAATGGCTGGCCGGGGAGCGCGCCGAGATCCTCGACCGCCGCGCGGCGATCGCGGCGGGGATGGGCCGGCTGGAGGCGCGGGGCTGGCGGCTGCGTGGCGTGGGCGCCTATTTCGCCTGGCTCGAGCACCCTTTCGAGATGCCCTCGGACGCGCTCGCCCCCGCGCTGGTGCGCGAGGCCGGCATCCTGGCGCTTCCCGGCACCATGTTCGCCCCCGAGGGCGACGAGAGCGGGGCGCGGGCGCTCCGCATCGCCTTCGCCAACGTGGACCGGGACGGGATCGGCACGCTTTTCGAAAGGCTGGAGTCCCTTCCCTTCCCGCTTGCGGGCAAGCCGGGCGGCCACTAGACAACCCCGAGGCAGCTTCCCAAGGGAGACGTCATGTCCGCGCGCGGCAGCATCTCGAAGACACTGGTCTGGATCCTTCTCGGCCTGCTCATCCTGGGCCTCGCGGGGTTCGGGGCCACCAACCTCAGCGGCACGATCCGCACCGTGGGCACGGTGGGCGACGAGCCGATCGAGGTGGACGACTACGCCCGCGCGCTCCAGGACGAGCTGCGCGCCATCGGGGCGGAGACGGGGCGCGCCGTGACCTTCCAGGAAGCCCGCGCCGCGGGGCTCGACCAGCAGGTGCTGGCGCGGCTCGTCACCACGGCCGCGCTCGACCACGAGACCGCGCGGCTCGGCATTTCGGTCGGCGACGCGACCCTGGCCGAGCAGCTGCGCGAGATCCCCGCCTTCCAGGGCCCCGACGGCGCCTTCGACCGGGAAGCCTACCGCTTCCGCCTGGAGAACGTGGGGCTCACGGAGGCGGAATTCGAGGAGGATCTGCGCGACGAGACCGCGCGCACGCTGGTCCAGGGCGCGGTGCTCGCAGGCACGCCCGCCCCGGACGCGCTCGCGGACATCCTTCTCTCCCATCTCGGCGAGCGGCGCGACTTCACCTGGGCGGCGCTCGGGCCCGACGATCTGGAGGCGCCGCTGCCCGACCCCACGGAGGCGGAGCTGCGCGCCTACCACGAGGAGAACATCGCGGATTTCACCGCGCCGGAGACGCGCGCCATCACATATGCCTGGCTCACGCCCCAGATGATCCTCGACACGGTCGAGGTGGACGAGGCCGCCATCCGTGAACTTTACGAAGAACGGTCGGGCGAGTTCAACCAGCCCGAGCGCCGGCTGGTGGAGCGCCTGGTCTTCGCGGACGAGGCCGCGGCCGAGGCCGCGGCGGCGCGGCTCGCGTCCGGCGAGGCCGATTTCGAGACGCTGGTGGAAGAGCGCGGCCTCGAGCTCGCCGACCTGGACATGGGCGACGTGGCCCGCGACGACCTCGACGACGCGGCCGAGGCGGTGTTCGCGGCCGGCACGGGCGAGGTCGTGGGCCCGGCGCCGTCGGCGCTCGGCCCCGCGCTCTACCGCGTGAACGGCGTGCTTTCCGCGCAGCAGACGAGCTTCGAGGAGGCGCGCGACATGCTCCGCGAGGAGCTCGCCTTCGCCCGCGCGCGCCGCGTGATCGAGTCCCAGGCCGAGGGCATGGACGACTTGCTCGCCGGCGGCGCGACCCTCGAGGAGCTCGCCGACGAGACGGAGATGCAGCTCGGGCAGATCGACTGGCACCCGGACGTCGAGGACGGGATCGCCGCCTACGAGGATTTCCGCGCCGCCGCCGCCAGCGTCAGCGAGGAGGATTACCCGGCCGTGGAGTCGCTCGGCGACGGCGCCATCTTCGCGCTGCGGCTCGACGAGATCGTGCCCCCCGCCCCCCGGCCCTTCGAGGAGG
>CAZPCU010000233.1:0-959 GCA_964585075.1 uncultured Rhodobacterales bacterium | reverse complement strand
GCTGGGAACGCGCCCGCGCCCTCGAAGCCCTGGCCTCCGAGGCCGAGGCGAGCGCCGAGGCGCTGCGCGAGGGGCGCCGCTTCGCCGCGCTGGGCCTCTCTGACGCGACCACCACGGAGGGCGCGACGCGCTCTGGCTTCGTGCCCGACGCGCCTGCGGCGCTTCTCGACGCGGTCTTCGACATGACCCGGGGCGAGGTCCGCGTCATCGAGGCCGACGGGCGCGTGATCCTCGTGCGCCTCGACTCCGTCGCCGCGCCGGACCGCGACGATCCGGACACCGCGGACCTCGCCGAGGCGATCGAGGACCAGCTCTCGGGCGGGATCGCGCAGGACCTTTTCGAGGTCTATCTCCGCGAGATCCGCAACCGCGCCGGCGTGGCGCTCGACCAGGCCGCGATCAACGCCGTTCACGCCCAGTTCCAGTAAGGACGACCCATGAGCATCACGCCGGATTTCGCCGCGTTCGAAAAGGGATACGAGGCGGGGCTCAACCAGCTCGTCTGGACGCGGCTCGCCGCCGACCTCGACACGCCGGTCTCGCTGATGCTGAAGCTCGCGGGGCCTTCACGCGACGCCTTCATGCTCGAATCCGTGACCGGCGGCGAGGTGCGCGGGCGCTACTCGATCATCGGGATGAAGCCCGACCTCGTCTGGGAATGCCGCGGCGCGGAAAGCCGGATCAACCGCGCCGCGCGGTTCGACCCGGACGCCTTCGAGACCGAACAGGGCGATCCGCTCTCCAACCTGCGCGCGCTGATCGCGGAAAGCCGCATCGAGATGCCGGAGGAACTTCCCCGCGCCGCCGCCGGGCTGTTCGGTTATCTCGGCTACGACATGATCCGCCTCGTGGAGCGGTTGCCGGACGTGAACCCCGATCCGCTCGGCCTGCCCGACGCGGTTCTGCTCCGGCCATCGGTGGTGGCGGTGCTCGACGGGGTGAAGGGGGAGGTGACGGTG
>CAZPCU010000232.1:0-3964 GCA_964585075.1 uncultured Rhodobacterales bacterium | reverse complement strand
GGGAGATCCTCGACTCGGGCGACACGACGCTCCTCAAGGGCGAGCACGTGGACAAGTCGGAGTTCGAGGCCGCCAACGAGAAGGCGATCCAGAAGGGCGGCCGCCCCGCTCAGGGCGAGCCGATCCTTCTCGGCATCACCAAGGCGTCGCTCCAGACCCGGAGCTTCATCTCCGCCGCGTCCTTCCAGGAAACCACGCGGGTGCTGACCGAGGCGTCGGTGCAGGGCAAGCGCGACAAGCTCGTGGGCCTCAAGGAGAACGTCATCGTCGGCCGGCTGATCCCGGCGGGCACCGGCGGGGCCACCCAGCGCGTCCGCAAGATCGCGCAGGATCGCGACAACATCGTGATCGAGGCGCGCCGGGAGGAGGCGGAAGCCGCGGCGGCGCTGGCGGCGCCCTCCGACGACGTCTTCGCCCCGGAGCCGGACAGCGAGATCCAGGAAACGCCCGAGAGCCGGGA
The DNA here is from genome assembly GCA_964585075.1 of uncultured Rhodobacterales bacterium. Lineage (GTDB taxonomy): Bacteria > Pseudomonadota > Alphaproteobacteria > Rhodobacterales > Rhodobacteraceae > Rhodosalinus. The sequence goes on along the minus strand of CAZPCU010000232.1, from coordinate 3,504 downwards.
AGAGTGATCCCGCGCCGGGGCGACCGGCACGACGCGAACGCCAGGGAAGGCCCCCGCCGCGCGGGGGCCTTTCAGTTCGTCTCCACGACCAGCAGCTTGCAGCGCCGCTTGCGCGACGGGTAGAGTGTGCGGGTCATGAAGCGGCGCGTAGCGTCGAGATGGGCGCAGACCTTGTCGGCACGCTCCTCGGTGATCACGTCGTCGAAGACGAAGGTGCAGCCCGGCCGAGCCAGCTCGGCGAGCCGGGGCACGTGGCGGGCGATTTCCGCGTCATCGTGGGTGGCGTCGCAGAAGATCAACCCGTATTCGCGCGTGAAGGGGCAGTCCAGGAAGTCGCCCCGAACAACATTCGTGACCCAGGGCAGAAGCCCGAGGCCCTTCAGGTTGCGGATCAGCACGGCGATGGTTCCGCCCGGGTGATATACGGCCTCTATGGCGCGGCCCTTGTCCTTGTCGGGCCGGAGCCGTTCTCCGAAGCGCTCCGACCACTCGTCCACGCTCGTGATGCCGAAATCGATCGTGTCGAACTCGAGCGGCGCGGCGCCGGCGCCCTCGCGGTCGCGCAGGCCCGCCGCGAGGGCGGTGGTGGAGCGGCCGAGCCAGGGGCCGATCTCGAGCACGGGCCCCGTCGCCCGCAGCGCGGCGTTGTAGAGCACCTGCAGATCCAGAGGGGACATCCAGCCGTTCGGGAAGGGCTGCTCGAGCTTCGGCAGAGGTTGCTCGAAATAGGCATCGGCGAAGCCGAGATCGTCCGGCGGCAGGCCGGCAGCGGGCGCGGTATTCACGAGATGACGGTCTTCCTGAAGGTTGCTCGGCGCGAGATGGCACGGGTCGTTCCCCGAAAACTAGCGAACGCCCGCCATGCGTGACAAGCATTTCCGCCCGGGGTTTCGCGTCGCCGTTGCCATCTCGCCGCGTGGAGGCCAGTCTTTCGTGCAGAATGACGGACGGAGGCGGCGATGGGCGGAGAGGGTTCGGTGGGCATCATCGGCGGCAATGGCGCGCTCGGCGGCGCGATCGCCCGCGCCCTTCTCTCCCGCGGGGTCGTCGCGCCGGACGCGCTCTGGATCGCGGGCCACGGGCGCGCCGCGCCGCCTCCCGCGCTCGCCCGTTGCCGGCAGACGACGGACGCCGCGGCGCTCGTCGCGGCCTCCCCGACCGTGATCCTTTCCGTGCCGCCCGCGGCCTTCGGCGGTCTCGGCCTCGACGCGTCCGGCCGGCTCGTGATCTCGGTGATGGCCGGTGTCCCGCTACCGCGGCTCGCGGAGGAAACCGGCGCCCGCGCCGTGATCCGCGCCATGTCCAGCCCCGCCGCTGCCGACGGAATGGCCTATTCGCCCTGGTGCGCAGGCCCCGGCGTCACGGCCGCGGACAAGGCGACGGCGCGGCGCATCCTCGACGCCTGCGGCAAGCAGGACGAGGTGGACGACGAGGCGCTTCTGGACGTCTTCACCGCGCTCACGGGGCCGGTGCCAGGCTTCGTCGCCTGTTTCGCCGAGATGCTTTCGGGCTACGCGGAATCGCGGGGCGTTCCGCCTGCCATAGCGGATCGGGCCGTGCGCCAGCTCTTCGACGGGGCGGGGCGGGCCTTGGCCGCCTCGGGGCGTCCGCCGGCGGCCCATGTGGACGAGATGATCGACTATGCCGGCACGACGGCGGCGGGGCTCGCGGCGTTGCGCGCCGGCCCGGTTTCCGATCTCGTCGCCGAGGCGCTCGACGCCTCGGTCGCGAAGGCGCGGGCGTTCGGCCGGGGCGAGACGTGAGGCAGGGGTCTCGACGCGCGCCGCGCCGGCGGCTACCGCTGTAGCGGCGAGGACAAGCGACAGGGAGAGCGCCGCCGGCCATGCCCGTGCTCACCGACAACGCGCGCGGCGCGCTTCTGATGATGGCCTCCATGGCCTCCTTCACCATCAACGACACCTTCGTGAAGCTGGTGGGCGATGATCTGCCGCTCATGCAGATCCTGTTCCTGCGCGGCCTCGCCACGACGACGCTGGTCGGCCTCCTCGCCTGGCGGCTGCGCGCGATCGAGCTGCGCCTTTCGGGCCGCGACGCGGCGCTGGTCGCGCTGCGCACCGCCTGCGAGGTCGGCGCGGCCTATTTCTTCCTGACGGCGCTCATCAACATGCCGCTGGCCAACGTGACGGCGATCCTCCAGGTGCTGCCGCTGACCGTGGCGCTCGGCGGCGCGCTCGTCTTCGGGGAGCGCCTGGGCTGGCGGCGGCTCACCGCGATCCTCGTGGGCTTCGCCGGGATGCTCCTCATCGTCCGGCCCGGGCCCGAGGGCTTCAACCTTTACGCGGGCTACGCGCTCGTTGCCGTGGGCATGGTGACCGTGCGCGACCTCGCGACCCGCCGCATGTCCTCGGCGGTGCCGTCGCTCACCGTGACGCTCGCCGCGGCCTCGGGCGTCACCCTCTTCGCGGCGCTGGCCGGGCTCGGCCAGGACTGGGCGCCCGTGACGATGCGCCACGCCACGCTCATCGGCGCGTCGGCGGTCTTCATCATGGGCGGCTACCTCTTCAGCGTGCTCGTGATGCGGGTGGGCGAGGTCGCCGTCGTCGCGCCGTTCCGCTACACGGGGCTTCTCTGGGCGCTGGTCCTGGGCTGGGCCGTCTTCGGCGACTGGCCCGCGCCGCTCACGCTGCTCGGCGCGGCGATCATCGCGGCCACCGGCATCTACACCATGCTCCGGGAGGCGCGCCTCGCCCGCCGCGCCCGGGCGGCCTGACGGCCCCTTACCCCGCGGCCGGTCGCTCCCGCCCGAAGGCGCGACGCACCGCCTCGGCATCGAGGGCGAAGCGCCGGCGGAACTCCGTGACCTCTTCCGGCGAGAGCGGGCGAAGATCCGCGGGCAGATCGGCGCCCTGCCGGGAGTCGTTGAAGCGGCCGAGCCCGCGCACGAACATCCCGGGTTCCGGGAAGGTCGCCGAGGGCATGAAGCGGTGGATCCTGTGATGGGCGAAATTCATGATCGTGACGGGCGCGCCCCCCCGCACCAGCATGCCGAGCGCGGCGGTGTAGTAGGGGCGGAAGATCGGCGCGGCCCGGATACCGTCGGCGCCGAAGGCGGCGTGGTAGCCGCTCGAGAAGTCGATGGCGACGGAGCGGTGATCGGCCAGCAGCGCCTCGCAGACCGCCGCGGCCTTCCGCAGCCGCACGACGAAATCGACCGCCACGGCGTCGTCGTCGTCGAAGCGGAACTGCAGGCAGGGGCGGTCCGGCGCGCGCCGCGCCGCCTGCAGCGCCTCCTTCATGACCTCGCGGTGGCGCCGCGGCGGCTCCAGCCTGAGCCGCGCCTGCGGCAGGGTCGCCAGCGCCGCCTCGAGCCGCGCCATCCATGGCGGCGGCAGATCCCGGCCCGCGACGACGACGAGGTCGAAGTCGCCGTCCGTCTGCGCCCGGAGCGACGGCAGCGCGACGGTCTCGAAGAGGCGGAACCGCTCTTCCATCCGCTCCGTCGCGTAGAGATAGCGGGCGCGCGCCTCCGGGCCGTCGTGCTCC
>CAZPCU010000231.1:0-3996 GCA_964585075.1 uncultured Rhodobacterales bacterium | reverse complement strand
CTGCTCGCGCTGGAAGATCACGCAGAACTCGGGGCGGTGCGCCGCCTGCGCGAGCGCACCGTCGAGAAGCGGCTTGTAATGGACGACGCGCCCGGGCTCGATCCCGCAGGAGGCGGCGATCACGCATTTGGGCTTGGCGTCGTCGATCCTGAGCGCGAGCTCGTGCGCGGCGAAGCCGCCGAACACGACCGAATGGATGGCGCCGAGCCGCGTGCAGGCCAGCATCGCCTCGATCGCCTCGGGCACCATCGGCATGTAGATCACCACCCGGTCGCCCTTGCCCACGCCCCTGGCCTTCAGCGCGCCGGCGAGGCTCGCCACGCGGTCGCGGAGCTCGGCGTAGGTGATCTCGTGCTTCGTATGGGTCACGGGGCTGTCGTGGATGATCGCCACGCGGTCGCCGTGGCCGGCCTCCACGTGGCGGTCCACCGCGTTCCAGCAGGTGTTCACCATCCCGTCCGAGAACCACTCGTAGAGCGGGGCGTTCCCGTCCCAGAGCGCCTTCGTCGGGAAACGGTCCCACTCGATGGCGCGGGCGGCCTCCATCCAGAAGCCTTCCGGGTCCTCCTGCCAGCGGGCGTAGGTCTCCGCGTAGCCCATGGTCATCCCTCCTCCTGCGTTTGTCCCGCGCGTTTCCCCGCGGTTTACGCAGCGGCGGTGGGCGCGGAAACCGGCAATTTCGGGCAGGCGTATGCCGTGGCATACCCTGCCGGGCGGCCCCTGCCGCGCGTCCGGACCGTTGCCTGCCCGTCCCGGCGCGGCTAGGACGCCTGCGCAAGCCCCGGGAGCCCTGCGCCATGACCCACGCGTTCCAGTGCCGCGTCTACTACGAGGATACCGACCTCGCCGGCATCGTCTATTACGCCAACTACCTGAAGTTCATCGAGCGCGCCCGGACCGAGTGGGTGCGCGCGCTCGGCATCGACCAGGCGCGGCTCAAGGCCGAGGAGGGGATCGTCTTCGCGGTGCGCCGGGTGGAGGCGGACTATCTCTCGCCCGCGCGGTTCGACGATCTGCTGACCGTGGAGAGCCGGACAGAGCAGCTCACGCCCGCCCGGCTCGTTCTCCGCCAGACGGTTCTGCGGGGCGCCGAGCGGCTCTTCGACGCCCGTGTGACGCTTGTGGCGCTCGGGGCGTCGGGGCGCCCGGCCCGGCTTCCGGCGGAACTCCGCCGTCTGCTCGCCTGACGCCGCTGCCCACGCGGTTGTGTTGGCCTTCCCCCTTCAAATCCGCTAGGGTCTGCCGCAAAGAGGCCGCAGCGAACGGCCCGGGCAGAAACGAGCAGGCAGATAATTGAAATGGAAACTCTGGCGGTGGCGCAGGAGATGGACTTCTCCATGTGGGGTCTCTTCGCGCGCGCCACCTTCACGGTGAAACTGGTGATGGTGATCCTCGTGCTCGCCTCGTTCTGGGCCTGGGCCATCATCATCCAGAAACTGATGGCCTACCGCGCCGCGCGCGCCGAGGCGGCGCGCTTCGACCGCGCATTCTGGTCCGGCGAGCCGCTGGACGAACTCTACGGTGCGCTCGGCCCCGAGCCCGCGGGCCGGGCCGAACGGGTCTTCGCCGCCGGCATGGCCGAGTGGCAGCGCAGCCACCGTGAGGACGGCGCGCTCATCCCCGGCGTCCAGGCGCGGATCGCGCGCTCGATGGACGTTGCCATCGCGCGGGAGGCGGAGGAGTTGCAGAAGGGATTGCAGGTGCTCGCCACCGTGGGCGCCACCTCGCCCTTCATCGGGCTCTTCGGCACGGTCTGGGGGATCATGCATTCCTTCATCCAGATCGCCGAGGCGCAGAACACCAACCTCGCCGTGGTGGCGCCGGGCATCGCCGAGGCGCTTCTGGCCACCGGGCTCGGCCTTCTGGCGGCGATCCCGGCGGTCATCTTCTACAACACGCTGAGCGCGGCGAGCGACCGGATCGTGGCGGGCTACGAGGCCTTCACGGACGAGTTCGCCACCATCCTCAGCCGCCAGCTGGACGGCTGAGCCGATGGGGGCGGGGCTCATGCCCGGGGCCGGAGGCGGCGGAGGCCGGCGCACGCGGCGCCGCCGCCGCGCGGTGCCCATGGCCGAAATCAACGTCACGCCCTTCGTGGACGTGATGCTCGTGCTGCTCATCATCTTCATGGTGGCCGCGCCGCTCATGACGGTGGGCGTTCCGGTCCAGCTGCCGGAAACGGCCGCGCGTTCGCTGCCCGCCGAGCAGGAGGAGCCGCTCACCGTGACCGTCACCGCCGAGGGCGGCATCGCCATCCAGACCACCGAGGTCGCGCCCGAGGAGCTCCTGCCGCGGCTGCGCGCCATCGCCGCCGAGCGCGAAAGCGCGCGGGTGTTCCTGCGCGCCGACGGGGCGGTGCCCTACGAGCGCGTGGTGCAGGTCATGGGCGCTCTGAACGCCGGCGGCTTCTCGGACATCGGCCTCGTGACCGATGCCGGCGGGCCGGACTTCGACGGCGGAGAGGAGTGAGGGCGGCCGGTGCATGCGGGCCACTATATCTCCGGCGCCGGGCATGTCCTGCTGATCGGCTGGGCCCTGTTCGGCGGCGCCTTCCGCTCCGAGCCGCTGCCCTTCGAGGTGACGGAGGTTTCCGTGATCACCGGGGAGGAATACGCGGCGATCATGGCGGCGCAGCAGCCCCCCGAGGCCGCGCCGGGTGTGGAGGGGCTTTCGGAGCCCGCCCCCGAGGCCGCGCCGGTGCCCGAGGCGCCCGCGCCCGAGCCGCCGCCCGTGCGCCCGCAGACGCCGCCCGAGACCGCGCGGCCCCAGCCGGACAGCTCGCCCGAAGCGCCCCCCGAAGCGCCCGCCCCCGAGGCGGAGGTCACCGACAGCGCGCCCGAGCTCGAGCCGCCGTCCGACACGGCGCTGCTTCTGCCCGACAGCGCGCCGCGGCCGGAGCCGCGCCCGGCCGACCGGGTGGCGCCCACCCCGGCGCCCCCGCCGCCGCCCGAGGCCGAAACCGCGCCGGACCCGGTGCCGCCCGCGGAGGCTGCGCCGGAACCCGCGCCCGACCCCGAGCCGGACCCGGAGCCGCAAGCACCCGAGGAGGCCACGACGGAGATCGTCACCGAGGCGGAGGAGCAGGACGCCGCGCCCGACGCGACGCCGCGCCCGCGGCCGCGGCCGGAACGCCTCGCCGCCGCGCCGCCCGAGCCGGAGACGCCGGAAGCGCCGGAAGCGCCCGCCGAGACCGCGCCGGACGCGCCTGCCCCCGCACCGGACGACATCGACCGGGGCGCTGTGGATGATATGCTCGCCGAGGCGCTCGGGGGCGGCGGCACGGGCCCCGGCGGCCCGCCGCTGACCGGCGCGGAGCGCGACGCGCTGCGGGTGGCGGTTCAGGAGTGCTGGGTGGTAGACGTGGGAAGCCAGGCCGCGAACGTGACGGTGACGCTCGCCATGTCGATGAACCGCGACGGCACCGTCGTCGAGAACTCCCTGCGCCTCGTTTCCGCCGAAGGCGGCGAGGGCCGGGCTGTGGACACCGCCTACCAGGCGGCCCGGCGCGCGGTGCTCCGCTGCGGGCAGGGCGGCTACGATCTGCCGCCCGAGAAGTACGACCGGTGGCGCGACATTGAAATGACGTTCAATCCTGAGAACATGAGGGTGCGATGATCGGACGGTTGGCCATAGCTCTCGCGGCGCTCTGGGCGCTCGCCATGCCGGTTCTGGCGCAGGACGGCCCGCTCCGGATCGAGATCACCGAGGGCGTCGTCGAGCCCTTGCCCTACGCGGTGCCCGATTTCGTCGCCGAGACGGCGGGCGCGGCGGAGTGGGGCCAGCGCCTCGCCCGGGTCGTGGCCGAGGATCTGACGGGAACGGGGCTCTTCCGGGAGGTACCCCGCGAAGCGCATATCTCCGCGATCACGAGCTTCGAAAGCCCCGTGCAGTTCGCGGACTGGAAGGCCGTGAACGCACAGGCCCTCGTCACCGGCGCCGTGGCCCAGCAGGGTGATCGGCTCACCGTCAAGTTCCGGGTCTGGGACGTTTTCGCGG
>CAZPCU010000230.1:0-3996 GCA_964585075.1 uncultured Rhodobacterales bacterium | reverse complement strand
CGGTGAAGATCAGGATCTCCCCGGTGCCGGGCACGTAATGGACGTCGAGATACTCGGTGAAGTCCACCCGCCCCACCGCGTAGGCGATCACGCCGAGCGTGCCCGCCGCGATCATGGACGGCATGATGGCGAGCCCGTCGAGCCCGTCGGTCAGGTTCACCGCGTTGGCCGCGCCCACGATCACCACCATGGCGAAGGGCACGAAGAAGATGCCGAGATTGACGAGCGTGTCCTTGAAGACCGGCAGGGCGAGCTGGTTGGCGAGTTCCGCGGGGTGCATCTGGGCCGCCCAGAACCCCGCCACCGCCGCGATCATGAACCCGAGCGCGAGGCGGAGTCGGCCCGGCACGCCGGTGACGTTCTGCCTGGACACCTTCGCGTAGTCGTCGGCGAAACCGATCAGGCCGAAGGCCAGGGTGACGAAGAGCACCATCCAGACATACGGGTTGTCGAGCCGCGCCCAGAGCAGCGTCGAGGTGGTGAGCGCCCCCACGATCAGGAGTCCGCCCATGGTCGGCGTGCCGGCCTTGGAGGCGTGGGTCTCCGGCCCGTCGGCGCGGATCGGCTGGCCCTTGCCCTGCCGCCGGCGCAGCACGTTGATGAGCGGCGGGCCGAAGAGGAAGCCGAACACCAGCGCGGTGAGAAAGGCGCCGCCCGCCCGGAAGGTGATGTAGCGGAAGAGGTTGAACACGTCCCCGCCGTCGCTCAGCAGGGTGAGCCAGTAGAGCATCTACTCGTCTCCCGAAAGGGCTTGCACGGCGGGATGCCCGAGTTTCCGCACAGCGTCAACAACGGCCGAAAGCCCCGTGGAGAGCGACCCCTTGACCATCACCACGTCGCCCGCATCGAGGTCGCGGCGCACACCCGCGGCCATCGCGGCCGCGGTCTTCTCGCGCCTTCCGCGCCTGGCCGGCGGCAGCGCCTCCCAGAGATGGCGGGCGAGCGGGCCGATCGTGTGCACCACGTCGATGCCGGCCATGGCGGGGTGGCGCGCGAGCGCGGCATGCATCTCCGCCTCGGCGCCGCCGAGCTCCTTCATGTCGCCGAGATAGGCCACCCGCCGCCCCCGCGCCTTGCGGCCGACGTCATGGCGCACCGCGGCGCCCGCCAGCACCTCCAGCGCCGCGCCGACGGAGGCCGGGTTGGCGTTGTAGGCCTCGTCGATGAGATCGATGGCCAGGCGGGTGTCCACCGGATCGAGCCGGACGACCTCCCGCGCGCCGCGCCCGGCCACGGGCTGCCAGCGGGCGAGATCCGCGATCGCCACCGCCCGGTCGAGGCCGAGCGCCCAGCCCGCCGCCAGGACCGCCAGCGCGTTGAGCGCGAAGTGCCGCCCCGGCGCGCTGACCTTGAAGAGGATCGGCGCGCGCCACGCCCGCGCCTCGCAGACCGTCGCGGTGTCGCGGATCGTCGCGCGGAGCAGCCGGTGATGGTTGCGCGCCGCCTCCCCGAAGGTGACGACCCGCCGCGCGCCGGCCGCCCGCGCGGCCGCCTCGAGGATGGGCGAGGTCTCGAGATCTCCGTTTACCACCGCCGTGCCGCCGGGCCGGAGCCCCGCCATGATGGAGGCCTTCTCGGCGGCGATGCCCTCCAGGCTGCCGAAGGCGCCGAGATGGGCGGGCGCGACGGCGGTGATCACCGCCACGTCGGGGCGCGCCTGGCGCGCCAGCGGCGCGATCTCGCCGGGCGCGTTCATGCCGATCTCGATGACCGCGTAGCGCGTGTCGGCCGGCATCCGCGCGAGCGTCAGCGGCACGCCCCAGTGATTGTTGTAGCTCGCCACCGAGGCGTGCGTCGCCCCCTGCCCCGCGCAGATGGTGCGCAGCATCTCCTTGGTGGATGTCTTGCCGACCGAGCCCGTCACCGCGACCACCTTGCAAATGGTGGCGCGCGCACGCGCCGCCGCGCCGAGCGCCTCGAGCGCGGCCTGCACGTCCTCCACGATCAGCAGCGGCGCGTCGCCGGCCACGTCCTCGGGCACGCGCGAGACCATCGCCGCGGCCGCGCCCTTCGCCAGGGCGTCGGCCACGAAGTCGTGGCCGTCCCGCGCCGCCCGGAGCGCCACGAACAGATCGCCGCGCGCGAGCGTGCGGGTATCGATGGAGACGCCGGAGGCCGACCAGTCGCGGGTCGCGCGCCCGCCGGTGGCGCGCGCGGCGTCGGCGGAGGTCCAGAGCGTCACGGCACCCGCCCCTCGAGCGCGGCGACGGCGAGGCTCGCCTGCTCGGCGTCGTCGAAGGGATAGACCGTGCCCGCGATCTCCTGGCCGGTCTCGTGGCCCTTCCCGCAAACCAGGAGCGCGTCGCCCGGGCCGAGCGCGGCCACGGCCCGCAGGATGGCCTCGGCGCGGTCGCCCACCTCGGCCGCGCCAGGGGCGCCTTCCATCACGGCGGCGCGGATCGCGGCCGGATCCTCGGAGCGCGGGTTGTCGTCGGTGACGATGACGGCGTCTGCGTCCGCCGCCGCCGCCGCGCCCATGGGCGCGCGCTTGGTGGCGTCGCGGTCCCCGCCCGCCCCGATCACCGCGACGAGCCGCCCCATCACGTGGGGCCGGAGCGCGCGAAGCGCGGTGGCGATGGCGTCGGGGGTGTGCGCGTAATCGACGTAGACGCCGGCCCCGTTGTCGCGCGCCGCGGCGAGCTGCATCCGCCCGCGCACGGTGGCGAGCGCGGGCAGCGCCGCGAACACGCGCTCGGCCTCCGCGCCGCAGCCGATGGCGAGCCCCGCGGCGAGCGCCGCGTTCCAGGCCTGGAAATCGCCCACGAGCCCGAGCTTCGCCTGGAAGGCGCGCCCTTCCCAGGACAGGCGGAGCTCCTGGCCCGCCGACTCGCAGCGCTGGGCGAGGATGCGCAGCTCGGCCGCCTCGCCCCGCCCCACGCCGATCACGCGCTGGCCGCGGGCCCGGGCGATCGCCGCGACGTCCTCGCCCCGCGCCGCGTCGAGGTTGACCACGGCGACCCCGTCCTCGGGCAGCACGCGGGAGAAGAGCCCGGCCTTGGCCTCGAAATAGGCCTCGAGGCTCTCGTGGTAGTCGAGGTGGTCCTGGCTGAAGCTGGAAAAGCCCGCGGCGCGCAGCACCACGCCGTCGAGGCGGCGCTGGTCGAGCCCGTGGGAGGAGGCTTCCATCGCCGCGTGGGTCACGCCCGCCGCGGCGGCCTCGGCGAGCACGCGGTGGAGCGTCACCGGCTCGGGCGTGGTGTGGCCGAGCGGGTATTCCCACGCCCCTTCCACGCCGGTCGTGCCGAGATTGACGGCCACCTCGCCGAGCGCGGTCCAGATCTGGCGCAGGAAGGTCGCCACGGACGTCTTGCCGTTGGTCCCGGTCACCGCCGCCATCACCTCTGGCTGGGCGCCGAACCAGAGCGCCGCGGCGCGGGCGATCGCCTGGCGCGGATCCTCCGCCACCACGAGCGCGGCCTCCGAGGCCGCGAGCGGCTCGGCGGCGAGGCGCGCGCCCTCGGCATCCGTGAGCACCGCGGCGGCGCCCTTGCCAAGCGCCGCGGGCACGAATTGGGCGCCGTGGGCGCGGGTGCCGGGCAGCGCCGCGAAGAGATGGCCCGGCGCGGCCTGCCGGCTGTCCACGGAAATCCCGGTGACGCGGGCCGTGCGCCCCCCTTGCGCGGTGAGGCCCAGATCGGAAAGGCCCTTCACCCGCTCGCCCATATGCTCCTGCCCCGCTTTCGTCATGCCAGCCCGCCGCCCCCGGCGCACGCGTCCCGCGCGCCGCTCAGTTGGACGTGAGCGTTACACCACCGAGCGGGGCGGGTTCAATCTCGGGCGGGATCCCGAGAAGCGGCGCGATGCGGCGTATCATCTCGGCGGCCACCGGAACCGCTGTCCAGCCGGCCGAGCGGCGCGGCTCGGGTCCGGAGGTCTCCACGGGCTCGTCGAGCGCGACCACGAGCACGTATCGCGGATCGTCGGCCGGGAACATCGAGGCGAAGACGGCGATCACCTTGTCCTCGTAGTAGCCACCGCCCCGCTTGCGCGGCTTGT
>CAZPCU010000229.1:0-4033 GCA_964585075.1 uncultured Rhodobacterales bacterium | reverse complement strand
GCGTTCTCCATCGTCGCGTATATTCGCTGCACGATGATCCGGTAGTCGCGCCAGCTGTCGAAGAAGAGCGTGTCCACCTCGAAGACGGCGTTCAGCTGCAGCGTCAGGATGGCGACGAGCAGCGACGTGCCGGCCAGCGACCAGGCCACCGGGATCCCGATGAACAGGAACCCGATGAACATGAACATCATGAGAAGTACGAGGAGTTCGTTCGCCGCGAGGCCGAGCACTGTCCCTGTTCCTTTTTCTTTCTTGTCGGCCCCCCGGGGCCGTCTTCACCGAGCCCCGCGCACGATGGCGATCATGTGGACCGTCCGGGCCAGCGCGGCCAGGATCAGCAGGCCCATCGCCAGCGGGATCACCGACTTGAGGATCCACCGGTGGGCCAGCCCGCCCGGCGACCGGGATCGCTCGTTCAGCCGGTAGGAGAACTCGATGAAGTCGATGGAATCGTAAAGGATGACCCCCGCGAAGGGGATCACGAGAACCAGCATGGCGAAGATCTCGATCCACGCCCTGCGCCGCTTCGGCCAGCGTTCGGCCAGCACGTCAACGCGCACGTGCTGGTCATGGACCAGCGCATAGGAAAGCCCGACCATGAAGCCGACCGCGTAGAGGTGCCATTGCAGTTCTTCGAGCGCCACGGACGCGCCCCCGAACACGTAGCGCAGCAGCACGTTCGCGATGATGATGCCGACGAGGACGATCCAGGTGGCGTGCGCGACGATGGCGATGAAGGTCACCACGCCGTCGAGGGCGCGCGAGACGGGGGGATAGGGGGCGGTCTCCTCCACGATCGCGTCGTGGTCGTCGTCGATCAGTTCGGACATCGGCCGCCCCCTCCCTCGTCAGTGCGCCGCCGTGCGCCGAAGCCTCACTCGGAGGCTTCCTTGTCCCAGGTCCAGTCGCGCGGCAGGTAGCCGAGCTCGTGCCAAGGCTTCACGCTCGCCTGGAACTCCTTCATGGCGGAGTAGACCTTGGCGAACTGGGGATCGGCCGCGCTTTCACGTTCCATGACGACCTCGGTGGCGTCGCGGAAGGCCTGCAGGACCTCGTCGGGCAGTTGGGTCGCCGTCACGCCCTTCTCCTCGAAGGAGCTGAGCACGGGCCCCTGGAGCGCCTCGCCGCGGGCCATGGCGTAGAGCGTCCCCGCCATGCAGGTCGTCTCGATGAGCGACTGGGTCTGCGGGCTCAGGCCGCTCCAGACGTCGGCGTTCACGTAGAGGAACTGCGACGTGGAGGGCTGGTGCCAGCCGGGCAGGTGATAGTACTTGGCCACCTGAAAGAAGCCGAGCTGCTCGTCCACGGTGGGCAGCGAGAACTCCGTGGCATCCAGCACGCCGGTCTCGAGCGCCTGGTAGAGCTCGCCGCCCGGAAGGACGGTCACCGACATGCCGACTTCCTTCATGATCTCGCCGCCGACGCCGGCCGCGCGGAAATTCAGGCCCTCCAGCTGATCGACGCTTTCGATCGGGAAGGTGAACCATCCCGCCGCCTCGGGCGGGATGGTGCCGCAGAGGATCGGATAGACGCCGAAGGGCTCGAAGGTCTCGCGCAGGAGCTCGTTGCCCCCGCCCTGGTACATCCATGCGACGTAGCCTTGCGGCTCGAGGCCGAAGGGCGTCGCGCCGAAGAGCGCCGAGGCCGGCACCTGGCCGCGCTCGTAGCCCATCCAGCTGTAGCCCGCCTCGATCTGGCCGGTCGCCGCGCTCTCGAACACGGCGAGCGCGGGAATCATGGCGCCGGGCTCGACGACCTCGAACTGGATCTTGCCGTCCGAGACCTCGGCGAGGCGCTCCGCCACCCAGGGCAGCGTGTCGCCGAGCGCCGTCAGCGAGGACGAGAAGCTTATGGGCACCGCCCAGCGGACCTCGTCGATCTCGGCGGCGGCCGGGGCCGCGGCGGCGCCCAGCGCCGCTGCGGCAGCGACGCCGCGCAACGTTGCTTTCAGTTTCGTCATCATTTCTCCTCCCTCATTTTTCGATGGCGCCGACCGACGATAGCTGGCCACCCTTGTGGCGATACCGCCGACTGCGCCGACGCCCGACCGACCTCTCGCCGCGGACATCCTCCTCCTTTCGCGGTCCGATCCGAGGTCGCGCCGCCTCTCCCGGGCATGGCGGCCTCCGTGACGTTAAGGGGGATCGACGCACAATTCCAGACGCGATCTTCGCCGGGTCGGCCCGACCCGGAGCATCGCCGACCACGGCGTTTCCACGCGCTTCGCATCCTCGAGGCACGATGCGGCGCGCACCGGTTCCGCTCGATCCCGCTGCGCCGACGCCGCGCGACCGTCGAGGCCGGGGACGTATCGCGCCGGCGCGCCGGCCCGGCAGCTTGATTCGCGCCGCGCCGCGGGCCATGCCTGTCACAGACATAAAGAATCACAGGGAGACGAACGATGATGAAGAGACGCGCATTCCTCGCCGGCACGAGTGCCGCGGCGGTCGGAACGCTCGCGGCGCCCTCGGTCCTCCGGGCGCAGTCCGGCCCGCTGAAGGTCGGGACATATGGCGGCTATTTCGAGGAGAGCTTCCGCACGCATGTCTACCCGGACTTCACCGAAGCCACCGGAATCGAGGTCGAGTCCATCCCCGAACCCACCGGCGAGGCGTGGCTCGTGCAGCTTCAGCAGGCCGCGCGCGCGGGCCAGGCCCCGGCCGACGTGTCGATGATGGCGCAGGTCGCCCGCATCCGCGGCGAACGGGCGGGGCTCTGGGCCGAGCTGGACCGTGGCGCCATGCCCAACATTGACAACCTGCCCGAACACTTCGTCTACGGCTACGAGGACGGGCGGTTCTACGGCACCGGCGCGGTGAGCTGGTTCATCACGCTGGTCACCAACACCGAGGTCTACCCGCAAGCGCCCGAAAGCTGGACGGCCTTCTGGGACCCGGCGAACGAGAACAGCCTGGGCCTGCTGGCGCTCGCCTCCAACTCCTTCCTGCTCGAGATCACGGCCACCGTGCACTTCGGCGGCAAGGAGATCCTCGAGACCGAGGAGGGGCTTCTTCAGGTGATGGAGAAGCTCGCCGAGGTGAAGCCCAACGTGCGCCTCTGGTACCGCGACGAAGGCCAGTTCCAGCAGGCGCTGGAGACCGGCGAGATCCCGATGGGCCAGTATTATCACGACGTCACCGGCCTCGCCGCGGCGGACGGCAAGCCCGTGCGCTCGACCTTCCCGAAGGAAGGCGCGGTGCTCGACTCGGGCTGCTGGGTGGTCTCGCGCGCCTCCGAGGCGATCGAGGCGAGCCAGGTCTTCATCGACTACATGGCCCAGCCCGAGGTGCAGGCGAAGCTTTCGCGCTTCGTGGGCACCGCGCCCACCGTCCCGCGCGAGATGACGGACCTCACGGACGAGGAGTTCGCCGCCGTCTCGTCGGACATCGCGCCGATCATCCCGAAATACGACCTCTACATCGACCGGGCCGACTGGGTGAACCAGAAGTGGTCCGAGATCGTCACCGGCTGACGCCGCGCGACAGGGCCGGCGCCGCGGCGCCGGCCCGCAACGGAAAGACCCCATGACGGAACTCTCCCTGCACGGCCTGACCAAGCGGTTCGGCAGCTTCACGGCCGTGGACGACGTCACGCTCGACATCCCGGACGGCAGCTTCGTCTGCCTGCTGGGCCCCTCGGGCTGCGGCAAGACGACCCTGCTGCGCCTGCTCGCGGGGCTGGCGGAGCCCTCCTCGGGCCGGATCGCCATCGACGGCGAGGACGTCACCGACACGCCCGCCCACCTGCGCGGCTTCGGCATGGTGTTCCAGTCGCTCGCGCTTTTCCCGCATCTGACGGTGGGCGAGAACGTGGCCTATCCGCTCTCGATCCGGGGCCGGCCGAAGGCAGAGTGCCGGGCCCGGGCGGAGGAGCTTCTCGCGCTCGTGCAGCTCGAGGGCATGGGCGGGCGGCGCATCCATCAGCTTTCGGGCGGCCAGCGCCAGCGCGTGGCGATCGCGCGCGGGCTGGCCATCGAGCCGCGGCTCTTCCTGCTCGACGAGCCGCTCTCGGCGCTGGACGCGAACCTGCGCGA
>CAZPCU010000228.1:2970-4038 GCA_964585075.1 uncultured Rhodobacterales bacterium | reverse complement strand
GGGCCACGCCGAGCTCACCCGCATCGGGCTCGATCTCAAGGCGGTGATCGACCGGATGCGCGAGCAGGTCCAGAACGTGGAGTGAGCGGCATGGACGACCGGCGCGGCCTTCTGATCATCCTCTCCTCGCCCTCGGGCGCGGGCAAGTCCACCCTCGCGCGCCGCCTGCGCGCCTGGGATCCTTCCATCATCTTCTCGGTCTCGGCCACGACGCGCCCGCCGCGCGAGGGCGAGGTGGACGGGCAGGACTACCACTTCCTCTCCGATCGCGACTTCAAGGCCGAGGTGGCCCAGGGCGGAATGCTGGAGCACGCCCATGTCTTCGGGAATTTCTACGGCTCTCCGCGCGGGCCCGTGGAGGCCGCGATCTCGGCGGGCAAGGACGTGCTCTTCGACATCGACTGGCAGGGCGCGCAGCAGATCCGGAACTCCTCGCTCGGCCAGCACACGCTCTCCATCTTCCTGCTGCCCCCCTCCATCGCCGAGCTGCGCCGGAGGCTCGAAAGCCGCGGCAAGGACTCGCCCGAGACCATCGCCAAGCGCATGCAGAAGAGCTGGGACGAGATCAGCCACTGGGACGGCTACGATTTCGTGCTGGTCAACGACGATCTTGACGCCACCGAGGAGAAGCTGCGCACCATCGTCACCGCGACGCGGCTCCGGCGCAGCCAGCAGCCGGGGCTTACCGAGCATGTCCGCCGCCTTCAGGCCGAATTCGAGGAGCGCCGATGACACTCTATTCCCTGGACGGCCACGCGCCGCAGATCGCCGCCGACAGCTGGGTCGCGCCCGACGCCAACCTCATCGGCAAGGTCGTCGTGGAGGACGCGGCCTCCGTCTGGTTCGGCTGCACGCTGCGCGGCGACAACGAGCCGATCACCGTGGGCGCAGGCTCGAACGTGCAGGAGAACTGCGTCTGCCACACCGACATGGGCTATCCGCTCGCCATCGGGGCGGGCTGCACCATCGGGCACAAGGTGATGCTGCACGGCTGCACGATCGGCGAGAACACGCTCGTCGGGATGGGGGCGATCGTGCTGAACGGCGCGCGGATCGGGAAGAACTGCC
>CAZPCU010000228.1:0-2960 GCA_964585075.1 uncultured Rhodobacterales bacterium | reverse complement strand
GGCGCCCTCGTGACCGAGGGCAAGGAGATCCCCGACGGCAGCCTGGTGATGGGGGCGCCCGGAAAGGTGGTGCGCGAGCTCGACGAGCGCGCCATCCAGGGGCTGCGCCTCTCGGCGCTCCATTACCAGGAGAACATGCGCCGCTACCGCGAGCGGCTCACCCGGATCTGACAGGCCGCCGGGGCAGGGGGCTGCCGGGCCCGAGCGAAACGGCGGCCCGCGCCGACAGGAAAGGCAGACGCCATGCGCGACTCGAAACCGACCCTGATCCGCCCCGAACCGCCCGCGGCGGGCGAGAGCGCCCCGGTCGGCGCGCCCCTCGTGCCCTCCGTCGTCTACGAGGTCGAAGACCCCGACGCGCTGGACGCGCAGTACGAGGGCCGGCGCGACGGCTTCGCCTATGCCCGCGAGGGGCACCCGAACGCCGCCGCGCTCGCGCGCCGGATCGCCGCGATGGAAGGCGTGGGCGCGGGCGTCACCGTGGGCTCGGGCATGGCGGCGGTCAGCGCCGCGCTGCTCGGGCTCCTGCGCGCCGGAGATCATGTGGTGGGCGGCGATCAGCTCTACGGCCGCTCGCTGCGGCTTCTCTCCGAGGACCTGCCGCGTCTCGGCATCGCCACGAGCTTCGCCGATGCGGGCGACGCGGCGGCGGTGGAGGCCGCGCTCCGACCCGAGACGCGGATGATCCTGATCGAGGTCGTCTCGAACCCGACACTGCGGGTGGCCGACCTGGAGGGCGTGGCCCGACTCGCCAGGGCGCGCGGCGTCCTGCTCGCGGTGGACAACACCTTCACGACGCCGCGCGCCATCCGGCCGGCCGGGCACGGCGCGGACATCGTGATCCACTCGGTCACGAAGCTCCTCTCCGGCCACTCGGACGCGACGCTGGGCTGGGTCGGGGCAGGGGATGCATCGCTCCTCGCCGGGATCGAGAGTTTCGCGGTCACGGCCGGGCTGACGGCGAGCCCCTTCGACTGCTGGCTCGCGGAGCGCGGGCTCGCCACCTTCCCGCTCCGCTACGACCGGGCCGAGGCCACCGCCGCGGAGGTGGCCGAACGGCTCGCCGCGATGCCGGGGGTCCGCCGGGTGATCCATCCCGGCCGGGCCGATCATCCGGACGCGGCGCGCGCGCAGGCGCTGCTCGGCGCGCGCTTCTGCAACATGGTCACCTTCGAGATCGCGGGCGGTCGCGCCGCCGCCAACGCCTTCGCGCGGGCGGCCGAGGGAATCGCCTTCGCCCCGACATTGGGCGACGTGGGCAGCACGCTTTCCCATCCCGCCTCTTCCTCCCATCGCGGGCTGACGCCGGAAGGGCGCGCGGCCCTCGGGATCTCGGAGGGCACGTTCCGCCTCTCGGTCGGGCTGGAGGCGCCGGAGGCCCTGGCCGCGGCGCTGGCCCGCGCGGCGCAGGCCGCGGCCCGGGTGGCGGGCTGACGGGGCGGGCTTTACTTCCGCCGAGCCTTCGGGAACGCTCTTCGCCGCCCGGTCTGCCCCGGCCCCATGCGAAGGTTCCCGCCACATGACCGACACCGTGATCGCCTCCATGATCGACGCGCTGCCCATGCCGGCGGTGGCGATCTCGGCGGCGGAACGCATCGCGGCGGCGAACGCCCCCGCGGCGCGGCTGCTGGGCGACGGGATCGAGGGCCGGCATTTCGCCACCGCGCTCCGCCAGCCCCAGCTTCTCGAGGCGATCGAAGCCTGCCTCGGCGACAGGAAGCGCCGCGTCGCGCAGCTTCTGACCAACGACCGCGGCCAGGACGTGATGTTCCGCGTGAGCCTCGCGCCTGCACTCTTCCGCGAGGGCGGCCCGCCCGGCCTGCTCCTCGTGTTCGAGGACGTGACGCATCTCGAAATGGCCGGGCAGATGCGGCGCGACTTCGTGGCGAACGTGAGCCACGAGCTGCGCACGCCGCTCACCGCGCTGCTGGGCTTCATCGAGACGCTGCGCGGCCCGGCGCGCGACGACCCCGCGGCGCGTGACCGGTTCCTCACCATCATGGCGGCCGAGGCGGGGCGGATGAACCGGCTCGTGGGCGACCTGCTTTCGCTGAGCCGCGTCGAGGCCGCGGAGCGGATGCGCCCTGCCGACCGCGTGGCGCTGCCGGAGCTTCTGCGCTCGACCCTGCGGGGACTCGCCCCGCTCGCCGAGGAGGCGGG
The DNA here is from genome assembly GCA_964585075.1 of uncultured Rhodobacterales bacterium. Lineage (GTDB taxonomy): Bacteria > Pseudomonadota > Alphaproteobacteria > Rhodobacterales > Rhodobacteraceae > Rhodosalinus. Next base: position 800 of record CAZPCU010000228.1, on the reverse strand, counting down.
CGTCACGCTCAGGTGCGATCTTCCGGGCGAGGGCGCGGGGCCCGTGGTGCCCGGCGACGAGGATCAGCTCCGCCAGGTCTTCACGAACCTCGTGGAGAACGCGATCAAGTATGGCGGCAAGGGCTGCGAGGTGGCGGTCGAACTCGCGCAGGCCGCGCACGAGCCGCGCCTGCGCGCGCCCGCGGTGCTCGTCACGGTCGCCGACACGGGGCCGGGAATCGACGAGATCCACCTGCCGCGACTCACGGAGCGATTCTACCGCGTGGACAGCCACCGCTCGCGCGAGATGGGCGGCACGGGCCTCGGCCTCGCCATCGTGAAGCATATCGTGAACCGGCATCGCGGCCGGCTCCGGATCGAGAGCAAGCCGGGGGAGGGGAGCCGATTCATCGTGATCCTGCCGCTCGACTAGACCGACGCGGCGCCGGCGCGGGTGCTTTCCGCCACGTCATGCCGGCGAGGAAGTTAGACAAATCCGGGTTGTCATAAAACTGTTACCCACCTGTCACAAAAGCATTGCGGGCCGAACGTAGTCCGCGCTCGAGGACGCGCCCCGCGTGTCCTGGAACTCGACATCAGGAGCTTATCCATGAAATTCGTGAAACTGTCCGCCTCCGCGCTGGCGATCGCCGCCATCGGTGCGACCGCTGCCTCGGCCCGCGACGAGATCCGCCGCGTCGGCTCGTCCACCGTGTTCCCCTATACGCAGGCTGTCGCCGAGCAGTTCGCCAACAACACCGAGTTTCCCTCGCCGATCGTCGAATCGACCGGCACCGGCGGCGGCATGCAGATCTTCTGCG
>CAZPCU010000227.1:0-4040 GCA_964585075.1 uncultured Rhodobacterales bacterium | reverse complement strand
GATCGGCCTCTCGGTGGACGACGCCGAGGACCACGTGAAGTGGAAGTCCGACATCGAGAGCTATGCCGAGACGAAGGCCGGCTTCCCCATCATCGCGGATGTCGACCTCGCCGTGTCGAAGCAGTTCGACATGCTGCCGGCCGACGCCTACCTCCCCGACGGCCGCACCGCCGCCGACTCGGCCTCCGTCCGCTCGGTGTTCATCATCTCGCCGGACAAGAAGGTGCAGCTCATCATGACCTACCCGATGTCGGTGGGCCGCAACTTCGCCGAGGTGCTGCGCGCGCTCGACGCGCTCCAGGCCACTTACCAGACGCCCATCGCCACCGGCGCCAACTGGGTGCCGGGCCAGGACGTGATCGTGGCGCTCACGGTCTCGGACGAGGAGGCGAAGGAGAAGTTCGGCGAGGTGGACTTCAAGCTGCCCTACCTGCGCCTGACCAAGGCGCCGGCCTGAGGCTTCAGCCCGACTGAACCGAGGGGAGGGCCTCGCCGCAGGGCGGGGCCCGTTCTTCGTCGGGGGCCGCGCGCGGCTGGACTTGCGCCGCCCCGGCGCCTATCCCGTGCGGAACGGACAAGGGCCGACGGAGGCGCGGGATGTCACCCAAACGCGAAAGCTTCGATCTCGGCGGCCAGGTCGTGGCGCCCGGCACGCGGCGCACCGTGGATCTGCCGGTTTCGATCCTGTCCGACCACACGCCCGTCACCATGTCGGCGCATGTGATCCATGGCCGCCGGCCCGGCCCCACGCTTTTCGTCTCGGCGGCGATTCACGGCGACGAGGTGATCGGGGTGGAGATCGTGCGGCGGCTGCTGCGGGCGAGACCCCTCGACGCGATGGCGGGGACGCTCATGGCCGTGCCCATCGTCAACACCTTCGGGTTCCTGAGCCATTCCCGCTACCTGCCGGACCGGCGCGACCTCAACCGGTGCTTTCCCGGCCACGCCAGCGGCTCGCTCGCCTCGCGGCTCGCCAACCTCTTCATGGAGGAGATCGTGGGGCGTTCGGACCTCGGGATAGACCTGCACTCGGCGGCCATCCGCCGCGCGAACCTGCCCCAGATCCGGCTGAGCCCGGGCAACGCGCGGCTCGCGGAACTCGGCCGGGCCTTCGGCGCGCCGGTCATGATCGAGTCGAAGCTCCGCGAGGGCAGTCTGCGCATGGCCGCCGAGGAGGCGGGCGTGGACGTGCTGCTCTACGAGGCGGGCGAGGGGCTGCGCTTCGACGAATACGCGGCGCGGGCCGGCGTGGCGGGCATCCTGCGCGTGATGCGCCATATCGGCATGATCGGCGCCAAGGGCGTGCCGAAGGCGCAGGGAAAGCCGGTGCTCTGCCGCTCCTCGACCTGGTACCGCGCGCCGGTGGGCGGGCTCATGCGCGCCTATCGCGGCACGGGAGACCTGGTAGAGCCGGGCGCGGTGCTCGCCGCGATATCGGACCCGTTCGGCGAGATGGACGCGGAGGTGGTCGCCGAGGAAACGGGCATCGTGGTGGGGCGCACCAACATGCCCGTCGTGAACGAGGGCGATGCGCTCTTCCATGTCGCCGCCATGCAGCGCCCGGCCCACGCCGAGGCGGCGCTCGAGGCGATGGAGGCCGAACTGGAGGCCCCGCCTCTGTTCGACGAGGACGAGATCATCTGACCTTCGGCGCCTTGGCGTGCGCGAGCGTCACATGCCTGTTGCATGCGCCGCCTATCCAGCCCGCGGGGCGCGAACACCCCGTTCCGGAAAACGCAAAGGCGCGACCGCGTTGCAGGCAGGCGCCGAGTACGCATTGGAGGACTCCGATGAAGGATATCGATCCCAAGAACCTTTCCGCCGACGAGTGGGACGAGCTCAACTTCCCCCGTCCCGAGGAATGCGATTTCGACCGGGTGGTCGAGCGCGCCATCTCGCGCCGCGGCTTCCTCGGTGGCGTTCTGGCCTTCGGCTCGGGCGCGGCGGCGATGGGCACCGGGCTGATGGTTTCGACCTCCGCCGAGGCGCAGGCGGCGGCGACCTCCCGTTTCCCGTTCGAGCCGATCCCCGCCCAGACGGACGGCACCGTGCATGTCCCCGAAGGCTACAACTGGAAGGTCCTGGTGCGCTGGGGCGATCCGCTCTTCGAGGGCGTTGACGGCGCGTTCGACCATGAGACCGGCGGCTCCGTCGAGGCGTCCGACAAGGTCTTCGGCGAGAACACGGACGGGATGGAGAGCTTCCTCTACCAGGGCCGCCAGCTCCTCGCGATCAACCACGAATACACCAACCGGGCCGTGAACCTGCCGCACACCGAGGACGGCACGCCCACGGGCGCGGACGACGTGCGCAAGCTGCAGAACCTCCAGGGCGTTTCGGTGATCGAGATCCGCGAGGGCGAGAACGGCTGGGAAATCGTGAAGGACAGCCCCTTCAACCGCCGCATCACCCACAACACGCCGATGCGGCTCTTGGGCCCCGCCGCCGGGCATGACCTGCTCAAGACCGACGCCGACCCGACCGGCACGCAGTCGCTAGGCACCATGAACAACTGCGGCTCGGGCAAGACGCCCTGGGGCACCTACCTGACCTGCGAGGAGAACTTCAACGGCTACTTCGGCTCGACCGAGGAGGCGCAGGACCAGAAGCCGATCCAGGCCGCCGACGGCTATCAGCGCTACGGCATCGGCGCCGACGGCTGGGGCTACGACTACCACAAGTGGGACGAGCGCTTCGATACCTCCAGGCATCCGAACGAGCCGCACCGCGTGGGCTGGGTGGTCGAGATCGACCCGACCGACCCGGAAAGCACGCCGGTCAAGCACACCGGTCTCGGCCGCTTCAAGCACGAGAACGCCGAGGTCGTGCTGGCGCGCGACGGGCGCGTGGTCGTCTACATGGGCGACGACGAGCGCGGCGAGTTCCTTTACAAGTTCGTCTCGAACGGCGTCTACCGCCCCGGCGAGTCGACGGAGGGGCTGCTCGACGACGGCACGCTCTACGTGGCGAAGTTCAACGACGACCAGACCGGCGAGTGGCTCGCGCTCACGCCCGAGACCACGGGCATGGAGCCGGCCGAGATCCTGATCTTCGCCCGCAAGGCGGGTTCGGCGGTGGGCGCCACCACCATGGACCGCCCCGAGTGGATCGCCGCGAACCCGCACGCGATCGAGGGTTACTGCTGCCTCACCAACAACCGCAACCGCGGCGTGAAGCCCAACGCGGGCGGCGACGAGACGCCGGTGAACGGCCCCAACCCGCGCGAGGTCAACCACTACGGCCAGATCGTGCGCTGGTTCCCGCATGACGACGATCACGCGGCGACCACCTTCGACTGGGACCTCTTCGTCATGGCGGGCAATCCCACGGTGCACGACGACGCCTACGCCGGCTCGGCCAACATCACGCCGGGCAACATGTTCAACTCGCCCGACGGGATGGCCTTCGACCAGAACGGCCTCGTCTGGATCCAGACCGACGGCGACGACGACAACGAGGGCGACTTCGCCGGCATGGGCAACAACCAGATGCTGGTGGGCGACCCGGTGACGGGCGAGATCGCGCGCTTCCTCACCGGCCCGAACGGCTGCGAGGTGACGGGCCTCACCTGGTCGGCGGACCGCCGCACCATGTTCGTGGGCATCCAGCACCCGGGCGGGGACTGGCCGGACGGCGGCGGCCTGCCGCGCTCGGCGGTCATCGCGGTCAAACGCGACGACAACGGCATCATCGGCTGACGAGGGCCGCAGATGCAGGATGGGGCGCGCCACGCGGCGCGCCCCTTTTTTCGTGGCGAGAGGCGCCAACGAAAAACGCCCCGGCAATGCCGGGGCGTTTTCTGTTCCGGACCGGAAGGGCGATCAGCCCTCCGCCTTCTCCGGCTGCCTGATCTCCTCGCCGGTCTCCTGGTCCACGACCTTCATGGAGAGGCGGACCTTGCCGCGGTCGTCGAAGCCGAGGAGCTTCACCCAGACCTCCTGGCCCTCCTGCAGCACGTCGGAGGGGTGGTTGAGCCGCTTCGGCGCGATCTGGCTGACATGCACCAGCCCGTCGCGCTTGCCGAAGAAGTTCACGAAGGC
>CAZPCU010000226.1:0-4046 GCA_964585075.1 uncultured Rhodobacterales bacterium | reverse complement strand
CGGGCTCGCGGCGATGGACTGCGTGATCGTGCACGACCTCTTCCTGAACGAGACGGCGAATTACGCGCATGTCTTCCTGCCCGGCTCCACCTTCCTCGAGAAGGACGGCACCTTCACCAACGCCGAGCGCCGGATCAACCGGGTGCGAAAGGTGATGGAGCCGAAGAACGGGTTCGCCGACTGGGAGATCACCCAGATGCTGGCGAACGCCATGGGCGCGGACTGGGATTACACGCATCCCGCCGAGGTCATGGACGAGATCGCCGCCACCACGCCCTCCTTCGCCGGCGTCTCCTACGCGGTGCTCGAGGAAAGGGGCTCCGTCCAGTGGCCCTGCAACGAGGCCAGGCCCGAGGGCTCGCCGGTGATGCACATCGACGGTTTCGTGCGCGGCAAGGGAAAGTTCGTGCTCACCGAATACGTGCCCACCGAAGAGCGGACCGGCCCGCGCTTCCCGCTTCTGCTCACCACCGGGCGCATCCTCAGCCAGTACAACGTGGGCGCCCAGACGCGCCGCACGGCCAACACGGTCTGGCATCACGAGGACGTGCTCGAGATCCATCCCCACGACGCGGAAGTGCGGGGGATCCGCGAGGGCCAGTGGGTCAAGATCGCCTCGCGCAAGGGCGAGACCTCGCTGCGCGCGCATCTCACCGAGCGGGTGGCGCCCGGCGTGGTCTACACCACCTTCCACCACCCCGACACCCAGGCCAACGTGGTGACCACCGACTATTCCGACTGGGCCACCAACTGCCCGGAATACAAGGTGACGGCCGTGCAGGTGAGCCCCTCGAACGGGCCCACCGAATGGCAGGAGGACTACGCGGCCATGGCCGAGCGATCGCGCCGCGTCCTGCCGGCGGCGGAATGAGATGACCCGCGACCCGCGCATCGAGATCGGCCCCCGCGTGGCCCTGCCCCTCGCCGAGGAGGCGCCCGTGGCGCTCGTCTACAACGGCGAGACGCAGGCGGTGATGATGGCCACGCCGCGCGACCTGGAGGATTTCGCGCTGGGCTTCTCGCTCACCGAGGGAATCGTGACCGCGGCGGGCGAGATCGAGGATCTGGAGATCCTCGACCACGGCACGGGCTTCGAGGCGCGGATGGGGCTGCCCGACGCCCCGGCGGCCCGGCTCTCGGCGCGCCGCCGCGCGATGGCGGGCCCCGTGGGCTGCGGGCTGTGCGGCATCGACTCGATCGAGGCGGCGCTTCGGCCGGCGGCCGAGGTGGCGAGCGATGCCTTGCGCCTCTCGGCGGCGGATCTGCGCGACGCGCCCGAGGCGCTCCGCCGGCGCCAGCCGGGGCACGACGCGACACACGCCATGCACGCCGCCGCGCTCTGGGAGCCGGGGCGCGGCCTCCTCTTCCCGCGCGAGGACGTGGGCCGGCACAACGCGCTCGACAAGGTGGCAGGGGCCTGCCTCGCCGCCGGGGAGACGGGGCGCGGCCGCGCCGTGGTGCTGACCTCCCGCGTCTCGGTGGAGATGGTGCAGAAGGCGGCGGCGATGGGCGCCGAGGCGATTCTCGCCGTCTCCGCGCCCACCGCTCTGGCGGTGCGCGTGGCCGAGGCGGCGGGGCTCACCCTCGTGGCCGGGCTCAAGCACGCGGCGCGCGCCTACACCCACCCGCAGCGACTGACCGATGGAGCGACGGAATGACCGAGGAAAAGCTCGTCCGCATGGCCAACCAGATCGCCACCTTCTTCCGCTCCCAGCGCGGCACGGACCGGGCGGCGCAGGTGGCGAAGCACCTCGCGGATTTCTGGGAGCCGCGGATGCGCCGGCAGCTCTTCGAGCTCGTCGAGCGCGGCGCGCCGGGGCTCGATCCGCTGGTCGTCGAGGCGGCGGAGCGGCTGCGCGCCGACGCCTGACGCGCCTGCGCGCCAAAGGCGCACCCTGAACTCAACTTTCTTGATCTGCATCAACGCAAGGTATGCGGTTGTATTCCATATCCGCGATGTGACGCGGAGGAGAGATATGACCGATTCCAGACTCCATACGGCCAGCCGTCGCGGCTTCCTCGGCCTCGCCGCGGGGGCCGGCGCGCTCGCCCTGGCCGGGCGCGGCGCCGAGGCGCAGCAGCGCGTGTCCACGAACGCGCATATCGTGATCCTGGGGGCCGGCGCGGCCGGGGCGGCGCTCGCCAACAGGCTGGCGGAGCGGCTCGAGGGGGCGCGCATCACCATCGTGGACGGGCGCGCCGAGCACTGGTATCAGCCCGGATTCACGCTGATCGCCGCCGGGCTGAAGCCGGCCGACTACTCGGTGAGCAGCACCACCGAGTGGCTGCCCGACGGCGTGGAGCTCAAGCCCGAATACGCCGCCGAGATCGACCCCGAGGCCCGGACCGTGGGCCTCGCCGGGGGCGAGACGCTGACCTACGACTACCTCGTGGTCGCGCCGGGCCTCGTGCTCGACTGGGACGCTGTGGAGGGCTTCTCGCTCGACATGGTGGGCGAGAACGGCATCGGCGCGGTCTATGCCGGGCCCGACTACGCGGCGAAGACCTGGGCGGCGATGGACCGGTTCACCGACGAAGGCGGCGAGGCTGTCTTCTTCCGCCCCGCGACCGAGATGAAATGCGCGGGCGCGCCGCTCAAATACACCTTCCTCACCGACGATTACGCCCGCCGGAAGGGCACCCGCGGCAATGTCGAGATCACTTACGCCGCGCATTCGAAGTCCCTCTTCGGCGTGCCCATCGTGAACGAGAAGGTTCGGATGCTCTTCGAGGACCGCGGCTTCGACGTGGTCCACGACCATGTCCTCAAGGCCATCGACCCGGGCCGGAAGACCCTCACCTTCACCACGCCCGAGGGCGAGGCCGAGATGCCCTACGACTTCACGAACGTGATCCCGCCGATGCGGGCGCCCGACGTGGTGCGCAACTCGCCCCTGCCCTGGGCCGACAAGTGGACCGATCAGGGCTGGGTCGAGGTCGATCCCTATACGCTGCGCCATATCCGCTACCCCGACGTCTTCGCCGTGGGCGACGTCGCGGGCGTGCCCAAGGGCAAGACGGCCGCGAGCGTCAAATGGCAGGTGCCCGTGGTCGAGGACCACCTCGTGGCCGACATCGCGGGCACGGTCGGGACCGAGGAATACGGCGGCTACACCTCCTGTCCGCTCATCACCAGGGTGGGCCGCGCGATGCTGATCGAGTTCGACTACAAGAACAATCTCGTGCCCTCCTTCCCCGGCGTGATCGCCCCGCTCGAGGAACTCTGGATCAGCTGGCTGATGAAGGAAGTGGCGCTGAAGCCGACCTACAACGCGATGCTGCGCGGCAAGGCCTGAGGAGGACGCAGGATGAAGGAACTGACGCTCGAAACCATGATCGCCGTCTTCGAGGAGGTCTTCGGCGCGTGGCTCTTCTGGAGCCTCGTCGCGGCGGCGGTGGGGATCACCGTGCTCTATCTCTACGTCCTGATCCGCGACCGGCATGTCGGCTGGAGGAAGTTCCTCATCGCCCAGATCTTCATGCCGGTGGGCGCGGTGCTTGCCGTCGTCTTCGTGATGGCCGTGACGGACTCCCGGCTCCGCGACATCGGCGGGCCGATCGACGTGATCATCTTCCTCGCCATCGCGGCAGTGGGCGCGATGGGGATCGCGATTCTCGTCTACACGATCGAATCGCTGCTCTTCCGGCGCCGCATGGAAGAATAGCGGCCGGCACGCGGATGATCGCGCCGGCCGGCCGCGAGGCTACGGGAGCAGCCGCGCGACATATCCCGGCAGCGCGAAAGCGGCCGTGTGAACCTCGGGCGTGTAGTAGTCCGTGCGCGCGCCGGAGGCCGCGAAGCGGTCCTTCAGCGTCTGGAGCGGCACCTGCCGCGACGTGCCGTCCGTCCCCCACCCGAAGGCCATCGGACCGCCCGCGTAGGTCGGCACGGTCGCGAGATAGCAGGTCCAGTCGGTGAAGAGCGCCTCGAAGGCCCGCATCGTCGCCGTGAGTTCCCCGCCCTGCAGGAAGGGCACCCCGTTCTGGGTGACGAGAATGCCGCCGTCGGCGAGGCATCGCTTTGCACGGCCGTAGAAGGTGTCGGT
>CAZPCU010000225.1:0-4073 GCA_964585075.1 uncultured Rhodobacterales bacterium | reverse complement strand
CCACGGCCTTCATCACCTTGAGGTTGATGCCGAGCAGGTCGTCGCGGCTCATGCCCGGCTTGCGCGGCACGCCGGCGGTGACGATGCAGACGTCGGCGCCGGCGATGTCGGCGTAGTCCTGCGTGCCCTTGAGCGCCGCGTCGAAGCGCTCCACGGGTCCGGATTCGGCGATGTCCAGCGCCTTGCCCTCGGGCGTGCCCTCGGCGATGTCGAACAGCACGACGTCTCCGAGCTCCTTGATGGCGGCGAGATGGGCGAGCGTGCCGCCGATCTGCCCCGCGCCGATCAGGGCGATCCTGGGTCTGGCCATGAAAGTCTCTCCGGTCGGTTGAAGTCGCGGCATGGCCTAGAGCCTCGCGGCGCACATCGCAAGGGCGGAGCGGGCGGGAGAGGGCTGTCGCGCGCCCGCGCGAGCGGCTAAGCCTCTGCCGGTGGCTCGGCGCGCGCGGGGAGGGCGATGCTCAACGAACCGGAAATCTTCCTGCTCGCGGCGCTCGCCGTGATCTTCGCCGGCGTCTCGAAGGGCGGGTTCGGGTCGGGCGCGGCCTTCGCATCGGCCGCGATCCTCGCACTCGTCATGCCGCCGGGCCAGGCGCTCGGCATCATGCTGCCGCTTCTCATGCTCATTGATCTCGTGACGCTGCCGCCCTACTGGCGGCGCTGGGATCCGGCCGCGGCGTGGCTGCTGATCCTGGGCGGCCTGCCGGGGGTGATGCTCGGCGCGGCGTTCTGGCGGGTGGCCGACGACGACCTGGTGCGGCTTCTGATCGGCGCGATCAGCCTCGCCTTCGTCGCCTGGCGGCTGATGGAGAGCCGGGGGATCATCCGCCCCGCGGCGCGCCGCCCCGGCCGGGGCTGGGGGCTGGCCGCCGGGCTGACGGCCGGCTTCACGAGCTTCGTGAGCCACGCGGGCGGCCCGGCCGCGGCGGTCTACCTGCTCGCCGGGCGGCCGGACAAGACGACCTACCAGGCCACCACGGTCCTGATCTTCTGGGCGCTCAACGTCGCCAAGGCGGTTCCCTACGGCTTCCTCGGCATCTTCACGGCCGAGACGCTGATCGCCAACGCCGCGCTCGCGCCCTTCGCGGTGCTGGGCGCCTGGCTCGGGGTGAAGGCGCATTTCCTCGTGCCCGAACGCGCCTTCTTCCTGCTGACCTACGTGCTGCTCACGCTGACCGGCGCGAAGCTGGTCTGGGACGCGCTCACCTAGCCGTCGCGGCCGGCGGGCGGCGCCGGGAAGGCGGCGAAACCCGCGCCGGCGGCGAGAAGGCAGGTGCGGCCCCCGGCCGTTGTGGCGGTGAGCGTCCAGCGTCCCGTCCCGGCGTCGGCGAACAATTCCACCAGCACGCCCTCGGCCAGCCCCGCCGCCCGGCGCGAATCGCCCCGCGCCTCGGCGATCTGGGCGAGCACCGCGTCGCGCGGGCCGCAGCGCCGGGCCGGCTCGCCCTCGACCGCGGTCGCGGCCAGGACGAGGAGCGCAAGGCCGGCGGCATGGACGAGAAAATGACGGATCATCACGGGCGCCTCTCTCCGATCGTTGCGGGATGCGCGCCATCATCGGGAACCGGGCGTTAACGGCGCGGGACAGCACCGTGACGCAGGTGTTGCGGGCCGCCCCTCGCCGCGTTGCAGCAGAAAGGTCTTGAACATCTGCCAAGAAAATGCCCTCTACCGCGCAACTTTGTTACGGGAGACTCGAATGGACCCGCGCTCACGCCCTTACAGGTCCGTGCTCTACATCCCCGGCTCGAAGGAGCGCGCCCTCGAGAAGGCGCGCTCCCTCCCGGTGGACGCCATCATCTTCGACCTCGAGGACGCCGTGGCCCCGGACGCGAAGGAAGAGGCGCGCGCGACGCTGCGCGCCGAGCTCGACGCGGGCGGCTACGGGCAGCGCGCCCGCATCGTGCGCGTGAACGGCCTCGAGACCGAGTGGGGCCGGGACGACATCGAGGCGATCCGGGGCGCCGACATCGACGCGCTTCTCCTGCCCAAGGTGGACGGCGCCGAGCAGCTCGACGCGGCCGCCGAGGCGCTGGGCGGGGACACCCCGCTCTGGGCGATGATGGAGACGCCGCGCGGCATCCTGAACGCCGCCGCCATTGCCGCGCATCCACGCCTCGCGGGCTTCGTGGCGGGCACGAACGACCTCGCCAAGGAGCTCGGCTGCGCCATGCGCGCCGACCGGCTGCCCATGCTCTACGCGCTCGAGGCCATGCTCATGGCCGCGCGGGCGGAGGGGAAGGTCTGCGTGGACGGCGTGTTCAACCATTTCAGGGACGAGGACGGTCTGCGCGCCGAATGCGAGCAGGGCCGCGACATGGGCTTCGACGGCAAGACGCTGATCCACCCCGCGCAGGTGGCGACCGCCAACGCCATCTTCGCCCCTGCGGCCGAGGAGATCGAGCTCGCGCGCCGCCAGATCGCCGCCTTCCGCGAGGCCGAGGAGCGGGGCGAGGGGGTGGCCGTGGTGGACGGCCGGATCGTCGAGAACCTGCACGTCGAGACGGCGCGGCGGACGCTGGCCCGCGCCGAGGCCATTGCGGCGCTCGGCCATTGAGCTAGGAAGAGGGCAGGGCAAACGCGGGAGACGGAAATGGCATTGCTGATCCTCGGCCTGATCCTCTGGATCGGCGCACACATGTTCAAGCGGGTCGCGCCGGAGGCCCGGGCAAAGATGGGCGATGCCGGCAAGGGTATCGTGGCGGTGCTGGTGCTCGCCTCCGTGGCGCTGATGTATTTCGGCTATCGCGGCGCCGACACGGCCGTGTTCTGGGGCCGCCACCCTGCGACGGTGGGCATCAACAACCTCCTGAACCTCTTCGCCGTCTATCTCTTCGCCGCCTCCGGCATGAAGACGCGGATCACGGCGCGTATCCGGCATCCACAACTCACCGCCGTGAAGGCCTGGGCGGTGGGCCATCTCATCGTTAACGGCGACGTCGCGTCCTTCGTGCTCTTCGGCGGTCTGCTCGCCTGGGCCGTCGCCGAGGTGATCCTCATCAACAAGGCCGAGCCGAAGCCCGCGCCGCCGCCGCCCGCGCCCATGGGCAAGGAGATCGGCGCCGTGGTGGGCGCGCTCGTCGTCTACGGCCTGATCGCCTGGGTGCATTACTGGTTCGGCTATCCGGCCTTCGGGTGAGATCATGCGCCTCTACCGCTTCCTCTCCGCCGACGACACCTCGGCCTTCTGTCACAAGGTCACCGCCGCGCTGAACGCGGGCTGGGAGCTTCACGGATCGCCGACCTACGCCTACGACCACGGGAACGGCGTGATGCGCTGCGGGCAGGTGGTGGTGAAGGAGGTGGAGGGCGACTATCACCCCGACCTCAAGCTGGGAGAGCTCTGAGATGCCCAAGGACAAGCCCGCCAGGATCAAGACCAATCCCGGCCGCTTCTTCGAGGACTACACGGTGGGCGAGGTGATCCCCCACGCCGTGCCGCGCACGATCTCGGGCGGCGAGCGGGCGATCTACCACGCGCTCTACCCGTCGCGCCACGCGCTCTACTCCTCGGACGAGTTCGCCCGGGTCTGCGGCCTGCCGGCGAGCCCGGTGGACGACCTCGCGGCCTTCCACATCGTCTTCGGCAAGTCGGTGCCGGATATCTCGCTCAACGCGGTGGCGAACCTGGGCTACGCCGAGGCGCGCTGGCTGCGGCCCGTCTACGCCGGCGACACGCTGCGCGCCTCCTCCGAGGTGATCGGGCTCAAGCAGAACTCCAGCGGCAAGACCGGCGTCGTCTACGTGAAGACCACCGGCTTCAACCAGCACGGGCTGCCGGTGATGGAGTTCAAGCGCTGGGTCATGGTGCGCAAGCGCGACCCGGAAGCCCCGGCGCCCGCGGCAGTGGTGCCCGATCTTGCCCCCAATGTCGCGGCAGAGGATCTGGTGATCCCCGCCGGGCTCGATTTCACGCAATACGACTTCGGCCTCGCCGGAGAGCCTCACCGCCTGTCGGACTACGAGGTGGGCGAGGTGATCGACCATGTGGACGGCGTGACGCTGGAAGAGGCCGAGCACATGATGGCCACGCGGCTGTGGCAGAACACCTCCAAGACGCATTTCGACGCCAC
>CAZPCU010000224.1:0-4073 GCA_964585075.1 uncultured Rhodobacterales bacterium | reverse complement strand
GAGCAGCCCCCTCCTAAGGGGCAGGTTGCAGGTTCGAATCCTGCCGGGGTCGCCAAGGCTATCGGATAAGCATTCGCGTGTCCGTGTGATACTTGTTCTCCCCTTGGCTCATCCCCCGCCATATCCCCACCGCGGCAGCGACTGCCCCGGAGTTTGCCGGAATCTCGGGTCAGCGGTGAGCCGTCGCAGCGTTGGTGGAGCGCCGGCGCAGCCGTCTCTTCGCGTGTCGTGAAGTCGGACAACCGGGGGCAGCTACAATGACGCCAACTCCACGCCATCGGACGCCAGATCGCGGGCGATCGCATCGAGAGGCGCGTCAGGATGCATCGGCCTACGTTCGGCGGCGGGTGTGTCGGCGCTAACGCGGCTTACCAGCCGCAGTCCCGATAGCCGGAATTCGTACAAACGCGCGCGCGGCGCTGCGCCTCGGACACGTCTGCGGGCGTCATTGTTTTTGCCAGGGAATCCCGCTGTTCGCCGGAGCGGGTGTGGCCGTTTGCTGCCGAAATGTTGTAGCTCGTGTGCGCGGTAATGAAGTCCGTCGGAACGCCGTCGCCCGCCTCATAATTCAGGCCGAGGTTGGCTTGCGCGTCGGCGTGTCCCTGCTCCGCAGCCATCCGGTACCAGCGCACGGCCTCGGCATGGTTCTGCGGAACGCCGTCGCCTTCCTGATACATCACACCGAGGTTGTTTTGCGCGTGGGCATCGCCTCGTTCGGCAAGCGGCCTCCATTCGCTCAGCGCGCTGGCATAGTCGCCCGCTGAATAAGCAGCCACCCCGGCATCGAAGTCCTGGGCAGATCCGGCGGAGGGCGCGAGCAGGGCCGCAACTGCCGCGGCGCGCATGAAGTTCGTGGCAATCGCCTTCGCATCTCGAAAACAATCGCCATTGTCGGTGTCTTTCCAGGCCATTGCAGCGGACCCTCTGCGAAACATGCCTTGCCGGCCATGGTGCCGCCCCAGCCGCACCGTGGCAAGCCCGGCAGCTTCGGGACATGCGTCTCCTGATGCGCGATCTCTTCGCCGAAGATCCGTCGGAATTCTTCCTAGTCGAGGGCCATGCCGACGCGGTCGGGGACGCCGGCTACGATCTTCTCCCGTCCGATCGGCGGGCCGGGTCCGTGGCGCTCGCCCTTGGCGTGTAATTTGGCGTTCCGGCCGGGAACATGGTCGTCCAGGGCTATGGGAAGCGCCACCTCAGGGTTCCGACCCGGACGGCCGAGCGTGCGACCCGGACGGCCGAGCGTGCGACCCGGAGAGTCGCAGTGCGCCGTATCACGCCGCTCATCAAGAGATACTGGCGCCCATGGTCTCGGGCAGCCGGACGCGACGCCCGCGTGAATCACGGGTCGAATCTTGCGAGACTGACCGAGGTTAATTCGTGATTTCGACGATTCGACGACAATTGACCGGGAATCGGCAGATGCCGCGGCGCGAGATTGGAGGAACCGGATGAACCGGATCATATACATTGTCGGACTGGTCGTGATCGTTCTTGTGATACTGGGCTTCCTGGGACTTCGCTGAGCGCAGGCCTTCGTTTCGCGCGATGCATCCTCGTCTCGGCGCGGCTCCGGTGGCGGTAACGTCTGGAGCCGCGCTCGATCCGGTGGTGGGCCGGCGCCTCGACGCAGAAGTCGGCCGCCAGCGTGTTCGACATGCGCCCGGGCAAGAAGGGACCGGGGCCCGCTTCCGCCACTTCGCGGCCGTCTTGGGGTTGATGCCCAACACCCGTCTCAGCTGCGCCGGCGAAGCTCGCGATCGCTGTATTGCAGCTCTGACGGCGTGGTCGTGGCGCAGCCGTGCAGGACTTGTCCCATAGTGCTTCCTTCCATTCCTGCGAAAGGATCACGCCATCAAACCGCGGGATCAAACAACTAGGGAATTGCGGAGATCGTAAGGAAGGCGAAGAAGATCACGAGGTGAATACCGCCCTGCAGCACGGTCGTCCGCCCTGTGGCCAGGGTCAGCGTCGCCATGAACAACGACAGGAGCAGCAACACCAGATGCTCGGCCTCGAGCCCCAGGACAAGCGGCTGGCCCATGGCGATCGACAGGATCGCGACGGTGGGGATGGTCAGGCACAGGCTGGCCAGCGCCGAGCCGAGGGCTAGGTTGATGCTTGTCTGAAGGCGGTTCGAGCGCGCGGCCCGCAAGGAGGCCAGGCCCTCGGGCATCAGCACGATCAAGGCGATGAGCACGCCGATCAGGGCTTCCGGAAAGCCCGATCCGACGATGGCATCGCCCACCGGATGCGCCAGGACTTCGGCCAGCAGAACGACCGCAAGCAGCGAGAGCGGCAGGAGGACGAGGGCGATCAGGAAGCTGCGCCGGTCCGGGGGGGCATGATGCTCTTCGCCCGCGTCCAGCTCGAGGAAGGATTCCTTGTGCCTGACCGTCTGCACATAAAGAAACAGGCCGTAGAGCGCGAGGGAGACCACTGCCACGAAAGCCAGCTGAGCAGGTGCATAGACCGGTCCGGGAACCGTCGTCGTGTAGTTCGGCAGCACGAGGCCGAGAACCGCCAGAGTGCCAAGGACGCCAAGGGCTGCACTTGCGCTGCGGGCCTGAAAACTCTGTTCGTGGAAGCGGAGGCCGCCCACGAGAAGACACATCCCGACGATGCCGTTCAGAACGATCATGATGGCCGCGAAGACGGTATCACGGGCGATGCTGCTGTCGGCCTCTGGCGAGGACAGCAGCATCGACACGATCAGCGACACCTCGATCACGGTGACCGCGAGCGCCAGAAGGATGGACCCGAAGGGCTGGCCGATCCGAAGGGCCACGGTCTCGGCATGATGCACGGCGGCGAAGACGGCGGCGAAAAGAACGGGAACCGCGATCAGAAAGACAGCGACCGGGAACTCACCGTGCAGAGCCATCGTCCCGACAGCGCCCATCGCCATGGCGACAATCGGTGCGGCCCACGACCACCACGGTGTTCCGGATTTGGCTGCCAAGAGGTTCCACCTCCGAAAAATGCGTGGGCCCATCAAGCTGGCGCAAGCCGCGGCGTGCGACGTCCGATAAGCACGCAAGCCCGAGGAGTCGATCGAAAAATCGGTTTCCGAAGGGCCCGGCGCTTCCGACGCCATCGAGCGAGGTGGTCGTGTCCCTTGATGGGATGCAGGAACTGGCGGTCAGCTTTCCCACCGGCATGTGGCGGCGGGGTGGAGGGGACCGTCGCGCCAGTGGCGCGGGGAACGCCCCGGAACGCCCATTCATCGTCCTGTTCCAGCAGTGCGCCACGAGGTCGCCAGCGGGTCGAGACCCGTGGCGAACGCGCCGACGAGCCGGACGACGGCTTCACGGTTGTGGAGTGAGGGCATGACCGCCATCAGTCCGAAGAAATGCCCGAACCCCACGACATTGGTGCGCCGCTCGATCTCCTTGTCGATACGCTCCAGCGGACTGGGGCTGTGCAGCTTCGAGCGCAGGCTCTCGTAGAAGGGGCAGTGCCCCGGTTGGTGCAGGAGCCGCACGCGCCTCACGCCCGGGCTGGGAGCACGGTGATCCAAGGGAAAACGCCAAGTTTCGCGGGCCTCGATCCGGGGGCGGGCCGGTTCAGCCAGGTTCTTGCCCGACAAGGCCCGCGTCGTCGGGCCTGTCGTTCCCTGTCGGGCGCGGCAGCGTGCTTGCCGTCCGTCGTCCGGCGCTCTCCCGCCTGTCCGCCGCGGTCCGGCGACCGTCGAGAGCGATCTGACCCCGTGTCATCGCGACACTCTCACGGCGTCTCCGGGCGGGAAACCCCGGCGGGCGCGTTCATCGCCGCTTCGATGCACGAGGCTCACTCCCCGATCCCCGGTCGCGCGGCGGTCCGCCCTCGAACGTCGGCGACGTCGTCTTCGGGATGGGGTCTCGGCTCCGGATCTCGCCCGTCACCGGGCGCATGATGGACGCGGTCATGTGAATAGAGCTTGCGGAGATCGGCCTCGGCGACGCCGTCAGCCTGCATGACGAGACGGATCATCGGGTCCGCCAGCATTTCCTCGAGGAAGAAATCCGTGAGCGCCTTGCCCGTCAGCTTGTCCTCGGCGACGGCCCGTTCGATCTCGGCGAGCGGCACGGTCA
>CAZPCU010000223.1:0-4090 GCA_964585075.1 uncultured Rhodobacterales bacterium | reverse complement strand
GCGCGCGTTTATCCAGTATGTGCAAGGGGGTGGAAGATGACCTTCAAGCCCATGACCGAGGACGAGCTCGAGCGTCTGATCTGGTATCTCCGTCGCCACACCTTCCGCGCCGGCCTGAATGATTGGGAGCGCCAGTTCGCCGAGGGCATCGCCATGCGCGCCCGCAACCGGAGCTGGAGGCCGACGCGCCGCCAGGCCGAGATGATGAGGCAGATCGTGGCCGAGGCGCTGGCCGAGCCCGAGGACGTGGAGGTGATCGAGTGAGCATCCGCGCGATAAACTGGGCGTTCAACGAGATCGCCTACGGCCGGGGCGGCGACCTCACGCCGAGCGCCGCGCTGACTCTGATCGCGCTGGCCCACGCGCACAACCAGGAAACGGGGCGCTGCGATCCGTCGCTCGCGCGGCTGTGCGAGAAGACCGGGCTCGGCGAGCGCACGGTGCGCCGGTCGCTACGTGCGCTCGAGAAGGCGGGCCTCTTGGCTACTTTCCACAGAAAGGTTCTGACCGACCGCGGCCGTCGCTATCTCCGCAACCGCTACAACCTAAAGGGTGGGGTCAGAATGGCCGG
Organism: uncultured Rhodobacterales bacterium; assembly: GCA_964585075.1. GTDB lineage: Bacteria > Pseudomonadota > Alphaproteobacteria > Rhodobacterales > Rhodobacteraceae > Rhodosalinus. Next base: position 3,519 of record CAZPCU010000223.1, on the reverse strand, counting down.
TGAGGGTGGGGTCAAATTGGCCGCAGATAAGGAATCTATGCAACCCTCGGCGTTCGACGATCTCGTCATGGCCATAACACTACCGGAGGAGGAAGCGACCGACGACTGGCGCCCGGACGATCCGCCGCATTCTTCGCAGAGAAGAGGTGGCGCATGACGGCAGAGCTTCGCCCCCGGCAATGGAGACGTGCGGACGGCTCGCCCCTCGAGCCCGCCGCACCGCCGCCGGTGCGGCCCGAGACCGATCCGAGGCAGCCTAACCTCTTCTGGGATGGTCCCAATGCCGCCGAACCCGGAGGTTTGCAAAACCGTAGACCCAAGTTAGCAGAATTTGCAATCTGGGAGGAGCTGCCCGACGCGCCCGCCCCGGAGAGAGCTATGCACTTCCTGCAAGGACTGCTGATCCCGGAAGGCCCGAACGCCGGGAAGCCGGTGCGCGTCGCGCCGTTCCAGGAGCAGTTCGTGCGCGGCGCGCTCGCGCCGGACGTGACCGCAGCCGCTCTCAGCATCGGCCGAGGCAACGGCAAGAGCGCGCTGACGGGCGGGCTCGCCCTGGGCGCGCTTCTCGGCGCATGGGATCGCCAGCCGCGGCGCGAGATCGTGGTCGCCGCGCGCACCCGCGACCAGGCGCGGATCGTCTGGGACTTCGCATGCGGCTTCGCGGCCTCGCTCCCGCCCGAGGTCCAGCGCGCGCTCACCTTCCGCAAGTTCCCGAGGCTCGAGATCGAGTTCGACGGGGACGGCGGCGGGCACGTTCTGCGCTGCATCGCGGCGGACGGCAAGAGCGCGCTCGGCGGGGCGCCTAACCTGGCGATCCTGGACGAGCGCGGGCACTGGCAGCTCGACAAGGGCGACGAGCTCGAGCACGCCCTCTTGTCCGGGCTTGGCAAGCGCGGCGGCCGCGCCTTCCTCATCTCGACCAGCGCGCCGGACGATACCCATCCCTTCTCGCGCTGGCTCGATGAGCCGCCGGCCGGAACCTACGTCCAGGAGCATCGCCCGCCGCCCGGCCTGCCGGCCGATGACCGCGACTCGCTGCTCCTGGCGAACCCCGGCGCCGAGCATGGCATCGGCGCCTCGCTCGACTGGCTCGAGGCCCAGGGGCAGCGCGCGATCTCGCGCGGCGGCTCGGCGCTCACGACCTTCCGGCTCTACAACAGAAACGAGAGAGTCTCCGGCGAGACCCGCGACCTCCTGCTGACCGTTGACGAGTGGCTGTCGTGCGAGACGGCCGAGCTCCCGCCCCGCGAGGGCGCGGTGGTGATCGGGATCGACCTGGGCGACAGCGCCAGCATGACCGCCGCCGGGTTCTACTGGCCGGAAAGCGGGCGCCTCGAGGCCGTGGCGTCCTTCCCCTCGCAGCCGTCGCTTCTCGATCGCGGCCAGCATGACGGCGTGGCGCGGCGCTATGAGGAGATGGCCGAGCGCGGCGAGCTCTTCACGATCGGCGAGCGCACGGTGCCGGTCGCGCCCTGGCTGGCCGAGATCATGGGCCGCGTTGTTGACCAGCCCATCGCCGCGATCGTCGCGGACAGATTTAAACAGGCCCAGCTCTCCGAGGCGCTGGCCCGCGCCGGGATCCGCGCGCCGGTGGTTTGGCGGGGCATGGGCTTCCGCGATGGGAACGAGGATGCGGAACGCTTCCGGCGGGCCTGCTTCGATGGCCAGGTCCGCGCGCTGCCTTCCCTGCTGCTCCGCTCGGCGTTCGCGGATGCCGTGTGCCTTCGCGATCCGGCGAACAACATCAAGCTGGCCAAGGCGCGGAGCTATGGCCGCATCGACGCCGCCGCCGCGACCGTGCTCGCGGTGGCCGAGGGCGCCCGGATCGCGGCCCGGCCGCGCCAGAAAGCGAGGCTCCAATGGGCATGAAGCGGGACAGCGACTACGTGCGCCATTCGCGGCGCGTCACCCGCGGCCCGCGCTGGAAGGCGCTCCGCGCGGCGATCCTCGAGCGCGACGGATACCGCTGCCGGTCCTGCGGCGCGCGCGGGCGGCTCGAGGTGGATCACGTTGAGCCCGTCAGGTCCGCGCCCGAGCGCGCCTACGACCCCGAGAATTTGCAGGCCCTCTGCGCGCAGTGCCACACGCGGAAAACCCGAATCGAGTGCGGCCACGCGCCGCCCGATCCACGCCGGGCGGCGTGGCGAACCCTTCTATCGCAACCTATCGAGAAAGGTCTCAACAATGCTTGAATCGCGGAAGATCGAGCTCCGCCGGTCGGAAATCCGGCAAGAGCTGGCAACGCTGGCCGGGAAGGAAACCCCGACCGAGGACGAGGTGCGCCGGATGGGCGACCTCGACGGCGAATATAAGACGCTCGAGGCGCGCTACCGCGCCGCGCTCATCGCCGAGGACGAGGAACGCCGGGCGGCCGGGCAGGAGCTTGAGACCCGCGACGGCCGCGAGTGGTCCGACCTGCTGGCGGGCTTCGAGCTGCGCCAGGTCGCGCTTGCGCTGGACGAGGGGCGCGCCCTCGAGGGCCAGACGGCGGAGATCGTCGCGGAGCTCCGCGACAAGGGCGGCTATCGCGGCGTCCCGGTGCCCTGGGGGGCGCTCGAGCAGCGCGTGGGCGAGACCGTCGCCTCGGGCACGCCGGACCCGGTGACGACCCGGCCGGTCATCGATCGGCTCTTCCCGCAATCGGTCGCGGCGCGGCTCGGCGGGCAGATGATCCAGATCGCCAGCGGGCAGACCGAGTGGCCGGTGACGACCTCTGCGGTCTCGGCGGGCTGGGCGGACGGCGAGACCGGCACGGTCGCCGGGCCGACCGTCTACGAGACGACCGACCGCAACCTGTCGCCGGACCAGACGCTGGGGATCACGATGAAGATCACCCGCAAGGCGATGAAGCAATCGGGAGCGGCGCTGGAGCAGGCGGTGCGGCGGGACATGAACGGCGCGATCGCCGCCGAGCTCGACAAGGCCGCGTTCCTGGGCGCGGGCTCGTCCGGCGAGCCGCTCGGCGTGATCGCCGGGGCGGGCACCTACGGCTCGACCTCCACGGCGATCGACGCGACGGCGACCTGGGGCGCGTTCCGGGACGCGATCGTGCGCTTCATGACCGCCAACGCGGTCTCCGCGCCGTCCGGTGTGCGGCTGCTGATCCGCCCCGAGACCTACGCGGTTCTCGACGGCGAGGTGTTCGACACCGGCTCGGGCATGACCGAGTGGGATCGCCTGGTGAAGAACGTGCCCGCGGCCAACATCGCCATGAGCGCCAACGCGCTGGCCGCGCCGTCCGGCTCGCCGGCCGCGGCGACGGCGCTGCTCACGACGAACGCCGGCGGCGTGGCGCCGTTCTTCATCGGCACCTGGGGCGCGGTGGACATGATCCGCGATCCGTTCTCGGACGCCGCATCCGGCGGGCTGCGCATCACGGCGCTGGCGACAATGGACGTGACCATCTCGCGCGCCGGGCAGCTGGAAATCCTGACGGGGATTCAGTGATGCAGACGGCGCCGCACGTGGGCGAGCTGGAGCTTCGCCGCTCCGGGGGCGGCGCCGTCCGTCTCTTGGGCT
>CAZPCU010000222.1:0-4143 GCA_964585075.1 uncultured Rhodobacterales bacterium | reverse complement strand
GTCCGGAACACGGTCCAGGAGCCGCGGCAGCCCCAGAGCGGCGAGCATCGAGCCCGCGCCGAATGCGAACTTCGTCCAGGTCAGCGCACTTTCCGAAAGTTCCAGCGTCCCGCGCACCGGCACAACCGAGTTGACCAGCACCATCGCGCCCGCAGCGGCTGCGGCGAGGTTCAGCGCCAGCAGTCCTCGCAACCGAGGCGTGGCGAGGTAGATGCGGATGCCGCGCGTCGTTCGGTCGTAGATGCCACCTGGCTCCGAGGCCTTTGGGGCTTGGCAGCAGGACCGAGACCACGAGCAGCGCGGAGCCCGCGAAGCCCGCCACCGTGCCGAGGAACAGGACGTTGTCGCTCATCACCGCCTGCGCCAGCGCGGCGAGCGTCGGGCTGGCGATGTTTTCCGGATCGCAGGCCAGCCGCGAAAGCGACAGCGCGCGGGCATGGCGCGCCTCCTCGGGCAACACGTCGGGGATCGTCGCCTGGAAGGTCGGCGTGAAGGTCGCCGAGGCCGGTTGCAGCAGGAAGATCAGGACATAGACCTGCCGGACCTCGGTCTCGAAGGGCAGCAGAGCGCCACGTCGCTTTGCAGTCGAAGCCCTTCGCCCGACGCCGAGCGGGCCGGATGACTCGCTCGCGCAATCCGCCGGCCGTGCATCAGGCGATGGCCTCCGGATCGATGCCGCCCAGCAGCTCGGGATCGTAGTCGAACGCGAAGCGGTTCAGGTCGTATGCCGTGACACCGGTGCCGTCATAGGCGAAAAGCTCGCGCCCGTTCTCCCCGTCGGCGCTGAAATACAGGATGCCGTCGATCACCGCGAGATCGGCGGGATCCGGCCGGTTGCGCTCGGGGGTCCGGTAGATCTCGGTCAATTCGTCGGCCGCGGGATCGTAGCTGTAGAGCGTGTCGGCGGAAGAGGCCACGAAGACCAGCTCATCCTCGAAGATCGTGAAGGAGCTCGGAGAAGAGTTACCTCCGGGCACGATATCCGCGGCGAGTTCGATCGCGCCCGTGGCGCCGTCGAGCCGGAAGAGTTCCCACCCGAGGGTGGGATCGATGGCCCGGAAATACAGGTCATCGTCGAAGACGAAGAGATTGTCCGGGTTCGCCGAGTCCGAGCCGGGAGCGATGTCGTCCAGGACGGTCAGCGTGCCGTCGGCCTCGGCGCGCACGAGTTCGAATCCGAGGTCGGTATGGGCCCTGAAGTAGAGATCGCCAATGAAGCTGGTGAACCCGGAGGCGAACCCGTTGCCGCCGAGGTCGATCTCCGCCGGGCTGCCGGTGGCCCCGTCGAAGCGAAGGAGATCGTAGTCGGAAACACCCGGTTTTCGCGCCGCGACGTAGACATCGTCCCCGACCACGCCCGCCCCCACCACGGAGTCCGTGGTGCGGAAGATCTCGGTGCTCGCGCCCGTTGCCGTGTCGAGCAGATCGACGCTGCGCGAAGACACCGTGACGAGGTCATCGCCGAAACGCAGGATGCTGCTGACGTACGGCCCGGCCACGTCTCCGATCTCGTCGATCGCACCGGTGGCCGGATCGATCCGGTGCAGCGTATCCTGCCCCGTCTGCGACAGCGCGACCAGATGGGCAGCGCCCTCGAAATCGAGGAAATCCCCGCGGATCAGGCGGAACCCGCCATCCACGGGCAGGATCTCCTCGCTGAAGGTTCCGGTGGCGCCGTCGAACCTGAAGAGCCCGGGCTCTGCCTCGCCGGTGATGAGGATAAGATTTCCGTTCGCTTCCGTGACATGGCGGATGCCCGCCGGAACGGCCTCCTGGCCGGCCACGGGTGTGGCGTCGCCCGTGAGCGGATCGACGCTCAGCAGGACGTTCTGGCCTGTCGGGAGATCCGCCAGCATGGCGACGTCGTCGCCGAAATCGACGACCTGCTCGGGGTTGGCGCTGCCGTTTCCGACGGCGAGCTCGATGTCGAGCGGCGTGACGGTGCCGGCGTCGGGATCCACCTCCAGCAGCACGTCGCCGTTCGACGTCCGCGCGTAACCGTAGAGCCCGCCGCCTGAGACGAACAGGCTGGGGGATCCATAATCGAACCCGCCCACGTCCTCCGCGAACAGGCTCACGGTCCCCGTGGCGCCGTCGATCCGGTAGATCGAGCCGGAGACACTGAAGAACCCGTCGCCCGCGAAGCTGACGAGCCGGCCGCCCACGTCCGGCGCGCCCGCCGCCGCATCGTCGGCGCGCGCGGTCGTGTCGGTCGCCGGGTCGAGCACCCAGAGCTTGCGGCCCGACTCGAAATAGATCAGCCCGTTCACCACCGCATGATTGTCAGCGCCGCTCGGGCTGGAGAAGGTCTGCCCCCCGCCGACCTCGGTGACGACCCCCGTCGTCCCGTCGAGCTTGTGCCAGCTTCGCTGGTTGCTGAAGCCGCGGGCGGCCGCTGCGAAGTAGAGATCGCCGCCGAGTTCAACGAAGCTTCCCGGAGAGGCCCCCCGGCTGTCGCCGGTGATGTCGGTGACGAGCTCCACCGTGCCGGTCGCGCCGTCGAGACGCAGAAGCTCGTTTCCCGTGCTGTCTCCCACGAGCTGGCCGGAACCAAAGACGTCGCCCTGGAACTCGAAGGCCCCGAAGAAGGTGGCCTCGGCCACTTGCGAGACCGTTCCGGCCGCCGGGTCGAATCGGTGCAGAAGCGACCGGGCCAAGCCGTCCGACCCCTCCACGAACGCGAGGAAATGGAGCCCGCCGTCGAACTCGAAGAACTGGCTGGGGAAGGACGACCCGTTGCCCGGCCTGATGTCCGCCACGAGCGAGATCTCCTGGGTCGTCCCGTCGAGGCGATAGAGCTCGGCCCCGACACTTCCGGGCTGCGCGCGGAAGTAGAGGTCGCCCATGAATTCGAACGGCGCCTGGACCCCGCCCGACAGCACCGTGTCGAGCGCGCCCGTGTCGCCGGCCAGCCGCCAGAGCTCGCCACCGCTCGCGAAGTAGAGATTGTCGCCCAGCAGGATGGGCGGGCTGCCCCCGGTCAGGCCCGTGCCGAGCACCTCGATCCCGGATTCCGTGCGCCTGAGAAGGGTGCCCGGCCCCACGGGCGTTCCGTCAGGCGTGACGGAGCCCGCATCGAACTCGGCCGTGAAATACACGCCGCCCGGCGTAAAGCCGTCCGTGCGCTCGAACGTGACCGTGCTGCTGCTCGTGTTCCCGGCCGTGTCCTCGACGTTCACCGTGAACGGGTTCGCCCCCGGCGACAGCGCCACGCCGGAGAACGCGAAGGCGCCGGACGCATCCGCCGTCGTCGTCTGGCCGGTCTCGTCGAGCGTCACCGTCGCGAATGCCTCCGCGACGCCCTCCAGATCGACGACGCCCAGCGTCGTGGCCTGGTTGCCCGGCGCGCCCGTGTCGGACCCAGGGGCGAGGTCGAAGCCGGGCGGTGGCGTGGTCGTATCGAGGACGAACTCGAGCTCGAAACTGTCGCTCGCGCCGCTTCCGTTCTCCGCGACGAGGGTGAGAGCTTGGGGCCCGTCTGGCAGGGCGCCGCCGGCGATCGCGTCGAGATCGGCCGGGTCGAGGGCGAAGTCGCCGCTGCCGTCGAGCTCGCCGAGGATATCCACGGCCTGAGCGCCCGCCAGACCCTGGAAGACGGCGGAGAAGGAGACGACGGAAGCGGCATTCTGAATCCGGCCGTCGATCGACGGGTCTCGGGTCAGCCGGTCCGAACCGGAGCTCCCGGAATCGTTCGAGAGCGCCGCGGAGATGACGGGCGGTTCGTCCACCCCGGCGATCCGTATCACCGCCGTGGCGGTCGCGCTCTCGAGACCGTCAGAGACCGTGTAGGTGAAGCTGTCCTCGGCGATATCGCCTTCCCCGAGGGACTCGAACCGCCCGTTCGGGTCATAGTCGAAGCTGCCGTCGGGCCGGACCGTGAGCAGCGCGCCCGAGGGCAGCGTGATCTCGGAGCCGACGCCCGCCGCGGCGCCGTTGACCTCCGTGACGGTGAGCGGATCGTCGTCCGCGTCACTGTCGTTGCCGAGCACGCCATCGATCGAAAGGGGCGTCTCCTCGTCGGTGGTGAACGTGTCGTCCACCGCGAGCGGCGGATCGTTGACGACCTCCACCGTCAGGCTCGCCGTCGCCGCCGCCGCCCCGTCGGTGATCGTGTAGACCACCGTCTCGGTGCCCACGAAACCC
>CAZPCU010000221.1:0-4144 GCA_964585075.1 uncultured Rhodobacterales bacterium | reverse complement strand
CGGCCATGGCGAGACCATCGCCGACACCGCGCGCGTGATGAGCCGCTACGTGGACCTGATCATGATCCGCACCTTCGAGGAAGCGGTGCTGCACGAGCTGGCCGAGTATGCCACGGTCCCGGTGATCAACGGGCTCACGGACAGCAGCCATCCCTGCCAGATCATGGCCGACGTGATGACCTACGAAGAGCACCGCGGCCCGATCGCGGGGCGCAAGGTCGTCTGGTCGGGCGACGGCAACAACGTCTTCGCGAGCTTCGCCCATGCCGCGAAGCAGTTCGGCTTCGACCTCGTCTTCACGGGGCCCGAGCCGCTGGACCCGGATGCGAAGCTCGACGGGCTCTACACCACCGTGCGCGACCCCCACGAGGCGGCGGAGGGGGCCGACCTCATCGTCACCGACACCTGGGTCTCGATGCACGATCCGCAATCGGCCCGCGAGCGGCGGCACAACCAGCTCCGCCCCTACCAGGTCAACGCGGCGCTGATGGCGCGGGCGAAGCCCGACGCGCTTTTCATGCATTGCCTGCCCGCCCACCGGGACGACGAGGCGACCTCCGAGGTGATGGACGGGCCGCACTCCGTGATCTTCGACGAGGCGGAGAACCGGCTGCACGCGCAGAAGGCCATCATGCGCTGGTGCCTCGGGGTGTGACGGGGGGGTGTGAGGCGCTCAGAAGCGGCCGATGAGCTCCCTGAGCCCCGGCTCCTCGACCATTCGGGCCGCCAGACCGCTCGGCACCCAGCGGCGGTTGCGCTCAGCCTTCTCGGGAAAGTCCTCGGCGAGGCCGGCCACCGCCACGGCGAAGACCTGCGCCTCGATCCAGAATGGATGCGGCCGCGCGCGCTTGCGCTTCAGGTAGTGGTAGGCGCCCACGGGCGCGACGGGCGCGCCCGGCTCCGCGATCACGCCCGCTTCCTCCCAGGCCTCCTGCAGCGCGCTGCCCGCGGCGTCGAGCCCGTCCACGAGCCAGCCCTTCGGCAGGATCCAGCGCCCGGTGTCGCGGCTGGTGATCAACAGGATCTCGCGGCCGGCGCCGGAGGGCCGGTGGCAGAGGGCGGCCACCTGGCGATGCAGCAGCCCGTCGGCGGCGGCGTCGGAATACCCCGTCCAGTTATGTCCCGGAAGAAGGGTCACGTGGCCTCGATCCTGCTCGGTTATCATCCGGCCGTTGCGATCGGCCCGTCCCTCCAGTGTATATACGTTGTGTGACGGTTTTGTAAATGGCCCTAAACCTCACGCCGCTTCGTGCGCAGCGTCGGGTCGGCTGCGGTAGGATCCTCCGGCCACGGGTGTTTCGGGTAGCGCCCGCGCATCTCCTTGCGGACATCCTGGTAGGAATCGGCCCAGAAACCCGGCAGGTCCATCGTGGTCTGCACCGGGCGCCCGGCCGGGGAAAGAAGCGTCACCCGGAGCGGCCGGCCCGCGACCTCGGGATGGGAGGTCTGGCCGAACATCTCCTGGAGCCGCAGCGCGATTTCAGGCGCGTCCCCGGAGTAGTCGATGGGCACCTTGCGGCCGAGCGGCGTGGTGAACTGCGCCGGCACCGCGCGGTCGAGCGCCTGGGTCTGGCTCCAGTCGAGCTGCGCCTGAAGCGCGGGCAGGAGATCGAAGTCGCGCCACGCCTCGGCGGTCCGCACGCCGCCGAGATACGGGAGCAGCCAGTCCTCCAGCCTGTCCATCAGGGCGGCCTCCGAGAGATCCGGCAGGTCGAGACCCGCGCTCCGCCCGAGCGCCACCCGCGCCTGGAATCGCCGCGCTGCGTCGGAGAACGGCAGGCCGAGTTCGCGCACGCCTTCCAGCATCGCCCACGCGACATGCTCGAGCGGCGCGTCGCGCCAGACGCGGTCGTCGAGGGCGATGGCGCCGAGGCGCTCCTGCCGTCGGGTCACGACGCGCCGCTCGCGCCGCGACCAGTCGCAGAGGTCCTGCCAGCGGATGCGGTCGGTGAAGAGCGTGCGCAGTTCGGACTCGGCGATGGGAATGGCCTGCCGGATGCGCGCCTCGCGCGGATCGCCGTCGAGGTCGGTGGCGACGAGGAGGCGCTGGCCGGCGAGCGGATCCTCCTCGGGCATGGCCGCGCCCTTGCCGCCCGAAAGCAGATAGCGCGGCGCGTCGCCCTTCCGGCGGAGCCCGACCCGGTCGGGGTAGGCGAGCGCGGCCATGGCGGCCGGCGAGAGGGGTTCCGCCTGAGTATCGCCGGCGGCCTTCGCGAGCCGCGCCGCCTCGGCGCGGATGCGTTCCAAGGCGGCCCGGTCCGCCGTCCAGGGCCGGCGCTCGGCGAAGCGGCGCGGGTCGGCGATCGCCTCGAGCCGGAGCGCGAGGTCCACCGGCGCGGCCCGGGGCAACGGGTCCCGCTCGGCCAGAAGCGCGGCGAGCGCGGCCGCGCCCGGCCCGGCCACCGCGAGCATGTGGCCAAGGCGCGGGTGCAGCGGCAGCGCCGCGAGGCGTCGGCCGTGCTCGGTGATCGCGCCCCGCGCGTCGAGCGCGCCGAGCATGCCCAGAAGCGCCAGCGCCTCGGCGTAGGCGGCCTCGGGCGGCGGCGTGAGAAACGGAAGCGCGGCGGGCTCCGCGCCCCAGAGCTTCAGCTCGAGGGCGAGGCCGGAGAGGTCCGCGGCCTCGATCTCGGCCGGGGGCTCTGCCGCCAGCGCGCCTTCCTCGCCCTTCGTCCAGAGCCGGTAGGCCACGCCGGGCGCGACGCGGCCCGCGCGGCCCGCCCGCTGCGTCGCCTCGGCCCGGGTCACGCGCTCGGTCACGAGCCGGGACATGCCCGATCCCGGATCGAAGCGCGCCCGGCGCGCCCGGCCCGCGTCCACCACGACGCGGATGTCCTCGATGGTGAGCGAGGTCTCGGCGATCGACGTGGCTAGCACGATCTTCCGGCCCTCGGTATCGGGCCGGATGGCGGCGCGCTGGGCGGAAAACGGCATCGCGCCGAAGAGCGGGCGCAGCACGCAGTCCGCGGGCAGCCGGCCGCGAAGCAGCGCCTCGGTGCGCCGGATCTCGACCTCGCCCGGCAGGAAGACGAGCACGCCGCCCTCGGTCTCGGCCGCGGCGCGGGCGACGAGGTCGGCCGTCGCCTCCTCGAGCCGTCGGCCCTTCCGCACCGGCGCGTCCAGCCAGCGCGTCTCCACCGGGAAGCTGCGCCCCTCGGACCGGATGGCAGGCGCCTCCATCAGCCTCGCCACGGGCGCGGCGTCGAGCGTGGCGGACATGGCGAGAAGCAAGAGGTCCTCGCGCAGCGCGCCCGCGATCTCGAGGCAGAGCGCGAGGCCCAGATCGGCGTTGAGGGAGCGTTCGTGGAACTCGTCGAAGATCACGGCGCCCACGCCCTCGAGCCCGGGGTCGGACTGGATCATCCGGGTGAGCACGCCCTCGGTGACCACCTCGATCCGTGTCGCGGCCGAAACCTTCGTCGCGCCCCGCATGCGGTAGCCCACGGTCTGCCCCGCCCGTTCGCCCAGCGTCTCCGCCATGCGCTCCGCCGCGGCGCGCGCGGCGAGCCGGCGGGGCTCCAGCATGACGATGCGCCCGGGCGCGATCCCCGCCTCCAGCATGGCGAGCGGCACGCGGGTCGTCTTGCCGGCGCCGGGCGGGGCTTCCAGCACGGCGCGGCGGCGGCTGCGAAGCGCCGCAAGGAGTTCCGGCAGCGCGGCGTCGATGGGCAGCGGATCGCGGGTGGCGAGGGGTTTCTGCATCGCCTCCTTATCGGCCAGGGCCGCGCGCGCGTCCACCGCGCGCCGACGGGCTGGACACGCCCGGCGCGCTCGGGTCAAGTGCGCCCCCGGAGAAGAGCGGAGCCGCGCCACATGGATATCGAGACCCTCGCCCGCGACGTCGCCGCCGGAGACCGCAGGGCGCTCGCCCGCGCGATCACCCTGATCGAGAGCCGGCGCGAGGATCACCGTGCGGAAGCCGTCTCGCTGCTCGAGGCGCTGCGGCGGGAGGACCGCCAGGCGCTCCGCATCGGGCTTTCGGGCACGCCGGGCGTCGGCAAGTCGAGCTTCATCGAGGCGTTCGGCCTGATGCTCACGGAACAGGGGCTTCGCGTCGCGGTGCTCGCCGTCGATCCCTCCAGCGCCCGCTCGGGCGGCTCCATCCTCGGCGACAAGACGCGAATGGAGCGGCTCTCGCGGGAGCCCC
>CAZPCU010000220.1:0-4174 GCA_964585075.1 uncultured Rhodobacterales bacterium | reverse complement strand
TCGCGATGGTGGTGTAGGCCGCCGGGTGCGCCTCGAGCGTGAAGAGGTTGACGAGAAGCGTCGGCGCGTCCGCGAAGTAGAACACCCACGCGCCGCCCGTGGCCACGGCGATCAGGAGCCACACGGTCCACTTCGTCAGCCGCAGCCGCGCCTTCCGGAAATCCAGCTTCTTCTGCCGATGAAGGCGCAGGCGCGCGTTCCGGTCGCCCTCGATCCAGCGCTCGACGAGTATGAAGAGATCAGTCCAGACGGTCTGCGGGCAGGCGTAGCCGCACCAGACGCGGCCGAGCGCGGAGGTGAACAGGAAGAGCCCGAGCCCCGCCATGATGAGAAGGCCCGCCACGAAATAGAACTCGTGCGGCCAGATCTCGATCCAGAAGAAGAAGAAGCGGCGGTTCGCGAGGTCAACGAGCACCGCCTGGTCGGGCAGGTTCGGGCCTCGGTCCCAGCGGATCCATGGCGTGATGTAGTAGATCCCGAGGGTCACCGCCATGATGATCCATTTGAGGTTTCTGAATCGGCCCGAGACGCGGCGCGGGAAGATCGGCTCGCGTGCGGCGTAGAGGGCTGGGGGCTCGTGATCGGTGCTGCTCACGGAATCGCTCCGGGAATTTGGATTGCCTTGATCGGGTTCTCTCAGGAGAGCTGCGGGCCAGCCTTGACCTGCATCAATTCCTGTGTCTGTGATCTACCTATTCCGCTTGCGCTGCGGCCTCGCGCCGCAGCCAGCGGGCGAAGGCGCGGGCGGGCGGGCGCAGCGCCCCGGGCCGCGTCACCAGATGGTAGGCCCGCGCGTCCGGTTCCTCGAAGAGCAGCCTGAGCCGCCCGGCCCGGATGTCGCCCTCCACGAAAAGCCGCGCGGTCACGGCGACGCCCTGGCCGTCGCGCACGGCGTCCAGCATGAGGTTGCCGGGCAGTTGCGTCAGGCCCGCCCCGGGCACGGGCGTCACGCCCTGCCGGGCGAGCCAGTCGGTGGCCTCGGAGGTGCCGAGTTCCTGCAGCCAGGGCAGCCGGGCCAGCTCCGCCGGCGCCGCGCTTTCCGCCCGGCCGGTGAGCGCCGGCGCGGCCACCACGACCATCGGCGTCGCGATGAGCGGCTCCGCCGAGAGGCCGGGCCAGCCGCCGGCGCCGTAGCGAATGGCGAGGTCTATCCCGCCCGGCTCCAGCGGCACGAGCGCGGGTGTGGGGTTCACCATCAGGTCGATGCCGGGGTGGCGCTCCCGGAAGCGCGCGAGGCGGGGCATGAGCCAGTTCGCCGCGAAGGCGGGCGTCACCGACAGCTGAAGCGGGCGGCCGGCCTCCGCGCCGGTGAGCGCCGCGACGGCCCGGGCGATGTCGTCGAAGCCGCGCCGGGTGGCCTCGGCAAGCCGCGCGCCGTCCGGCGTGAGCCGCGGCGGGCGCCCCGCCCGGTCGATGAGCGGGACGCCGAGATGCGCCTCGAGCGCACGAAGCTGCTGGCTGACGGCCGCGTGGCTGACGTTCAGCGCGGTTCCCGCCGCGCCCACGGACCCCTTGTCCGCGAAGGCGGCGAAGGCGCGCAAGGCGCCGAGCGGGGGAAGGTCGCGCCATTCCATGTGTGTAAGCCTTGCTTACCGTATCGAAACTTTCCTGAGTGGCAGCTTGACGCCGATTCCTACAGATTTGAAGGGCGAATGCGAACAGGAGGCGACATCATGATCGACATCTATGCCAGAGCATTTCTTACGGCTACGGGACATGACCGGTCCCGCCCCCCCGACACGAAGCCGCGTGAGCGCCGCCACCGGCGCTGGCTGCCCGAGGCGCACTGGTGGCGCGCGCCGCCGCGGCGGCCGGACATCGACCGATCCTGAAGGGTGGGGGAAGATCGCGCCGGCATCCCGGGAAACGCGCGAACAGGACGGGATGCCGGCGCTGGAACCCGGGGAGCAGGGAAGCCCCCGGGCGTCTCTTACCGCGTCACTCGGGGCTTTCCTCGCCGCCGCCGAGCTGGTGGACGTAAAGCGCCACCGCGCGGATCTCGTGCTCCTCGAGACGGGGCTGCCAGGCCGGCATCACGCCGAAGCGCGAGTATGTCACCGTTTCGTGAAGCGTCTCGTAGTCGCCGCCATAGAGCCAGATCGCGTCGTTGAGCGCGGGCGCGCCCTGGAACTCGTCCCCGCCGCCTTCGGCGCCGTGGCAGGCCGCGCAGTTGATGTCGTAGACTTCCGCCCCAGCTTCCGCCGCCGCGGCGTCCCGCGGTTCCTGGCCCGACATCTGCATGACGTAGTTCACGACCTGGTCGATCTCTTCTTCCGGGAGCAGCTCGCCGAAAGCGGGCATCTCGGACCACCGCGCGTCCGGGTCATCCTCGTTGCGGATGCCATGGGCGATCGTGTGATGGATCTCCTCCATCGTGCCGCCCCAGAGCCAGGCGTCGTCGAGCAGGTTGGGATAGCCCGCGGCCTGCACCCCCGCCGCGCCGGAGCCGTGGCACTGCGCGCACCAGGTCTGGAACACGGAATCCCCGGCCTGCACCGCGTATTGCCGAAGCTCCGGGTCGTCCGGGATCTCGGTGAGCGGCGCGTTCACGAGCCGCTCGTTGATCTCGGCGTTCGCGGCCTCGGCGGCCGCGATCTCCTCGGCGACTTCCGCGCGGCTGGAATAGCCCAGAAGCCCGGGCGTCGCCTTGTTGATCCCGGGCCAGGCCGGGTAGGCGATGGTGTAGCCGATGCCCCAGATGATCGTGGCGTAGAAGATCCAGAGCCACCAGCGCGGCAGCGGGTTGTTGTATTCCTGGATGCCGTCCCATTCGTGCCCGGTGGTTTCGGGCTCTTGCTTCCTGGGTGTGGGCGACTTGCTCATTTCCGCGCCTCCTCGTAATCGGCGGGTTCGTCGTCTTCGCGGCCTGCATCCGGCGCGGGCGCGTCCTCATGGCGGAACGGAATGTTCCGGCTGTCCTCCATCGACTTCTGGCGGCCGGGCAGGAACACCCAGATCACCACGGCGATGAAGAACAGGAACATCGCCAAGAGACCCCAGCTGTCCGCGAAGCCTCGCAGGGCGGAGTAGGTCTCCATCGCGTCCTCCTCAGCGGCTTTCGTCGGGCGTGAAGGTGGAGAAATCCACCAGCGTGCCCAGCATCTGCATGTAGGCGATCAGGGCGTCGGCCTCCGAGATGCCCGGCTGGCCGTCGAAGTTGCGCGTCTGCGCCTTCGGATAGCGCGCCAGCAGCCCCTCGTGGTCCGCGTTCGGATCGGCCTGCGCCTCGAAGTCCGCCCGGGCGTTCTCGATCATCTCGTCGGTGTAGGGCACGCCCACGAAGCGATGCGTCCGGAGCAGGTCCTCGATGTGCTCGGGCTCGAGCAGGGTGCGTTCGAGATAGTCGTATTTCGGCATCACCGACTCCGGCACCACCGACTGCGGGTCGCGGAAGTGGTCCACGTGCCATTCGTCCGAGTAGCGGCCCCCGACGCGGGCGAGGTCGGGCCCCGTCCGCTTCGAGCCCCACTGGAACGGGTGATCATACATCGATTCTGCTGCCAGCGAGTAGTGCCCGTAACGCTCCACCTCGTCGCGCATCGGCCGGATCATCTGGGAGTGGCAGACATAGCACCCCTCCCGGATGTAGATGTCGCGCCCCCGCAGCTCGAGGGGGGAGTAGGGGCGCACGCCTTCCACTTCCTCGATCGTGTTCTCGAGGTAGAACAAGGGCGCGATCTCGACGATGCCGCCGACGGTCACCACCAGGAACGAGAAGATGAGCAAGAGCGTCGCGTTCTTCTCGAGGATGACGTGTTTGTCGATAAGTGCCATCTGTCCGGCCCTCCTTATTCAGCCGGCGCCGCGGCGGTGGCGGTTCGAGCAACCGGCGCCCGCGTCACGGTCATCCAGAGATTGTAGGCCATGACCAGCGCGCCGGTGAGGTAGAGGATACCACCGGTCCCGCGGACCACGTACATCGGGAACTTCGCGGCGACGGTGTCGGCGAAGGAGTTCACAAGGAAGCCCTGGGCATCGACTTCGCGCCACATCAGGCCTTCCATGATCCCGGTCACCCACATCGAGGCGGCGTAGAGCACGATGCCGATGGTGGCGAGCCAGAAGTGCCAGGAGACGAGGCGGAGCGAGTAGAGCCCGGCCTTGCCCCACAGGCGCGGGAACAGGAAGTAGAGCGCGCCGAAGGTGATCATGCCGTTCCAGCCCAGGGCGCCGG
>CAZPCU010000219.1:0-4207 GCA_964585075.1 uncultured Rhodobacterales bacterium | reverse complement strand
GGCCTCCAGCGGCGCCCGGATCGACGGCGAAGGCCGCCGCCGCGGCGAGGCCGTAGCCCACAGCGAGCGCGATGGCCAGCGTCAGCAGATGCGCCGCCGCCTTTCCCAGAAGAACCCTTCCCCGCGAGACCGGATAGGTCAGCAGGAGCGGCAGCGTGCCGCGCTCCACCTCGCCCGCGATGGCGTCGAACGACATCAGGAGCGCCACCAGCGGCACGAGGTAGACCGCAAGGCTCGTGAGGCTCGCCACGGTCACGGAGAGGCTGTCGGCGCCGAGTTCTCCGGTGGGTGCGCTGCCGGCGGCCGACAGCACGAGCGCGAAGAGCGCCATCATGGCGATCACGATGGCGACCCAGCGGTTCCTGAGCGCGATGCGGAACTCGCAGCCCGCAAGTCCGAGTGCGGCGGTCATGGGGCCTGCCTCCGGCTGTAGTGGTCGTAGATGTCCTCGAGGCTGGGCGGGATGATCTCCACGTCCTCCACGAGCGATCCCAGCGCCGCGATGCGGCCGAGGCGGTCGAGCTTTTCGCCCGCCGCGCAGACCAGATCGACGGTCACGCCGTTGCGCCGCCCGGCCTGAAGCGCCTCGGCCACCTCGTCGGCGGCGCCGGGCCGCGCGGCGATCTGCAGCCGCGTGGGCAGGGCCGCGTTGCGGCGCAGACCGGCCAGCGTGTCGTCGGCCACCACCACGCCCTTCGACAGGATCGCGATGCGGTCGGTCCGGGCCTCGACCTCCGTCAGCGCGTGGCTGGAGAGCAGGATCGCGGCGCCGTCGGCGGCGAGGTCGTCGAGGATCGCGTAGAACTCGCGCCGCGAGACGGGGTCGAGGCCGCTGGTGGGTTCGTCGAGGACCAGGAGCCGCGGCCGCCCGATCAGCGCCTGCGCGAGGCCCACGCGCTGGCGCATCCCCTTGGAATAGGTGCCGATCCGCCGCGTCGCGGCGGCGCCAAGGCCCACGCGGTCTAGCAGCGGGCGCGCCTCGCGCGGCGACTCGCCCCTGAGCCGCAGGTAGAGGCCCATCTGCTCCTCCCCCGTGAGCGAGGGGTGAAAGGCCGCGTTCTCGGGCAGATAGGCGACCTGGTTGCGCGCCCGCGTGCTGCCGGGCGCTTCGCCCAGCACCTCGACGCGGCCGGAGTCGGCCGGGATCAGGCCCAGCACGATCTTCATCAGCGTGGACTTGCCCGCGCCGTTGTGGCCCAGAAGCGCCACGCGCTCGCCCGGCGCGACGCCCAGGCTCACGGCGTCGAGCGCGGTCTCGCGCCCGAAGCTTTTAGTGAGCCGCGAGAGGATCAAACTCGTCATGGTCCTGTCCTTTGTCGCCCCAGTCGGGGCGGGATTTCGCCTCCAGCGCCGCGATCGCCGGGGGCACCGGGATCTCGACGGGGCGGGTGAGCGGGTGGCTGTCCAGCACGCCGCCCGGCAGGGTGGCCGGGAAGCTCGCCTGGCTCCAGCGGATGAGCTGCACGGCGGGCGAGCCGGTGAGAAGCGCCGCCGCCGGCTGCGACCACAGGATATGGTCCATCAGATCGTTAGGCCGGAACGGGCTGTCGGCGATGCCGTCGCCGTCGAGGTCGAAGGCGGGATGGTCCGACCAGTAGTTGCCGCGCCCCTCCAGGCTCCACTCCACATGGCGGGAGCCCACGTATTTCACCTGCGTGCGGTTGCCGACGAAGGCGTTGCCGGTGAGCGCGTTGCGCTCCGACCCGGCGGTGAAATGCACGCCGATGCCGCAGCCCTCGAAGCGGTTGTTCGCGATCAGGTTCTTGTGGGCATTGTAGATGAAGGTGCACTTCTCCTGCCCGCCGCGCACCAGGTTGCCCACCACGTCGGCGCTGTTGGCGTAGTTCAGCATCAGCCCGTGGTCGCGGTCCCCCAGCGAAAGGTTGTCGCGCACCGTGATCCGGTCGGAGAACATCAGCGCGTAGCCGAGGTGATTGCCGACCGAGACGTTGCCCGTCACCTCGCCGCCGTGGGTGTACATGTAGTGGACCGCGAAGCGCAGGTCGCGGAAGAGGTTGTCGCGGAAGATGTTGTCGCGCGAGACATTGGTGAAGATGCCGTCGCGGCCGTAGCGGATGTCGTTCTCCGCCACCTCCGCGCCCGGCGCGTTCCAGACATAGATGCCGTTGCCGCGGTCGTTCATCCGGTGGCCGCGGCGCCCGACGATGGTGTTGCCCTGCACGAGGCTGTCCTTCGCCCCGTGGATGTCCACGCCGTAGAGGTTGCCGAGGATGCGGTTGTCCAGCACGCGGGCGCCGGTGGCGCCTCGCGTGAGTTGAACGCCCGAGTCGATGGCTTCGTGCGACGAGCCCGAGCCCACGAGTTCGAGGCCGCGCACGGTGACGTCGGGCGCGGTCACGGTGATCACGCTGCCCTCTCCGCCGGCGTCGATGACCGCCTCGCCGCGGCCGTCGAGCGTCAGCGGCTTGTTCAGGGTCACCGGCCCGTCGTGACGGCCCGGCGCCAGGATCAGCACGTCGCCGGGGGCGGCCCCGGCGACGGCCTCGGCCAGCGCGCCCGCGCCCGGCTGCACGACGCGCTCCGCCGCCCCCGCCGCACAGGCAGCGAGAACGAGGAGGCCCGCGATGAGGATGCGGACGCGCGCCACGGTCATCCGCTCCGACGTAGAACGTCCCGTCGAGCGGCGGCTTGACGTGCTTCCCCCGCGCTTGCGCCGCCAGTCGCAGCCGCAGGTCGAGCGACTGTGGCGCCTGGCCTGGCATCTCCTTGCGCGGCTCGAGGATCTTCTTCGTGCGTCTCGCCTGGGCGTCTTCGAACGTGACCCGCGGCAGGTCCCGGTCCGTGGTCAGCAAGCCGGGCCGGACGCCCAGGTGCTTCCGCAGGAGTTCCGACATCCGCCAGCGGGCGCGGACGCGCTCTTCGGGCTCCGGATCCTTGAGGGCAGGGCGGATGTCGACGGCGACCTCGATGCCCGTGATCACGAAGCGCCGGCCGTCGGCCCTGCGCCTCAGGCGGCAGAAGCTCTGGATCGCGGAGCATACGCGGCGGATCTTCCCGGGTGTCGGGTCGTTCACGCGGACGAGGAACACCTGCCCGAGATAGCCGTCCTTGCGCTCGACGCCGTGGACGTGGCTGTCCTCCCGCCAGCCAGCCTTCGCGAGGGTCTTGTTGATATGACCCCCGATGTTCAGCGACTGGTGGCGGTCCTCGGTCACGAAGCCGAGTTCGATCCAGTCGATCACGGCCTGCATCGTGTAATCGGCGAGGTCGACGTCCGGGTCCAGCGCCAGCCGGCCCTGCAGGCGCGCTTGCCGCGACGCGGCGGCATGGCAGTGGTAGTCGAGGCGACGCGAATGGGCCGGAACCAAGCACTGCTCCGCCGGATCGCCCTTCTCGAAGTCGATGGACACATGCCGGATCGTCATGTTCGCACACCTCGCATCGCTGGAGCTGCTCTCGGCTTCCAGGGGGCAGCTCGCGGCGTGGAAGCCCCCGCTGTCATTGGCATGAGCGTCCCCGAGGGGCGCGCTGAGCGGGATCCGGATCGCGGGTCTTCGGTCGCGAAGGAGATTGTGACCTGGAGTGTCATTGGGCCGTGGTCGATCTTCCGCCGGTTGCGAAGCAGCCGCGATCTAGGCGCGGGCCGATCGCCTTCAAGAGGCGGGCGTTCGCCATGGCGCGCCATGGACAACTCTTCTTGTCGGGTGGCTCTGAGCGCGGCGAGGAGCGGCGTTTCGTGCGGTGCAGTGTCCGACCGCCGGAGAGAGCCGGATCGGCCGCCAGCGCGCGCCTCAGCGCGCCTGAGGGGCATTCCGCCGTCGACCGGTCGGCCGCATCGATCTCTGCCGCCGGTCTGCCCCTCTGCCGCCAGGCGGCCGGCCCGGGAGCGGGCGCCCGTCTTGCGGCCAGCTCCGCGCCTCTCGGGATGCGGCGTGCGGCGAGCGCGAGCCAGCCATGGGCAGATCCCCGCTCCGGGATGGCGAGGGCGGGCGACCAAGCGCGGCTTCTCGTCGTCACGCCCCCAGCGATGCCCAAGCCGTCCATCGCACCGGGCGCGGCCGGGACCGGCTGAGCGCGCGCCAGAGCGGCGTCTGACCGTAAGGGGTGGGGGAAGCCGCAAGGCCCTCGAACCCCGTCTCTGCGCCACGCTCAGCGTCTCGGCAGAGGCTCCGGGATTGTCGGGGGCGGAGGTCGCATCGGCGGGGATGCGCCGCTGCAAGGATTGGATCGGGACTGGCGCGTCGTC
>CAZPCU010000218.1:1552-4238 GCA_964585075.1 uncultured Rhodobacterales bacterium | reverse complement strand
GAACTCGTGCGAGCGAGAGTTCGCCAGCGCCAGCGCGGAATGGATGGCCTGTTCCAGCGTGGTCGAGAATGACGGCACGGGTGTGCTCCTCTGGTCTTGGCCGGCGGAGGGGGTTCCCTCCGACGATGGGCTCTGCTGGTTAAAGTTTGGTCGATCACCAGCCGGCTTCAAGCATTTTCTTGGGAGCGCGGTTCACAATCGGCCTCACTGCGACGTGTTGTCCGGGGCTGGCTCAGAAATTGTCCTTCCGGCGGCGCAGCTCCGCGAACACCTCCGCGTCGGTTGCGTCTGGCAGGCCGACGCTGTCGCGGATTTCCGGGCTCGCGGCGCGCAGGAAGGGGTTCGTGGCGAGTTCCAGCCCCAGCCTGGACGGGACGGTCGGGCGGCCTTCTGCGCGGGCCTTCTCCGTCTCTTCGAGGCGAGAGATAAGGTTTGCGTTGCCCGGTTCAACGGAGAGCGCAAATTTTCCGTTGGCGAGGGTGTATTCGTGGCCGGAGCAGATCATTGTTTCCGGCGGCAGCGCGGCGAGCCTGGAAAGACTTGCCCACATCTCGTCCATCGTGCCCTCGAAGACGCGCCCGCAGCCGAGCGCCATCAGGCTGTCGGCGGTGAAGGCGACGTCGCTTTCCGGGAAATGGACGGCGATGTGGCCGCTGGTGTGGCCGGGCACCTCGATCACCCGCCCCCGCTCCGCGCCGATCTCGATCTCGTCGCCCTCGGCGAGCTGGATGTCGAGAGCGGGCAGGCGGTCGGCGTCGGCCGCCGCGCCGGCCACCCTGGGGTGGTGGGCGTCCATGATGTCGGCGAGCCCCTGCACGTGGTCCGCGTGATGATGCGTCAGGATCACGACGTCGGCCCGCCAGCCGCGCTCTTGCAGCGCGGCGAGGATCGGCCCCGACTCCGGCGCGTCGACGACGGCGGTCTCTCCGGTCTCGGGGTCGTGGGCCAGGAAGGCGTAGTTGTCGGTCAGGCAGGGGACGGTTACGATCTGCAGCGTCATAATGACAGGATCGGGTCTGCAAGCCCAAACGTCAAGAAATCGAAGGCCGCTCGCGAACTGGCGCATCGCGTGTCGTGCAAGGCGAAGCCACGGTCGGACTGTGGCGAGCTGGTCTTCTGGTCAGCTGGAGGCTGGAATGCGTAAGTTGAAGACTGGTTGGCAACGGTTCGGCGCTCGTGGCGATGATCGGCACGTGCCGACGGGCGAAGGGCCGGCCATGCCGCTCGCAGAGAGCGGGGCGCGCTACGACGTATGGCTCAAGCAGCTTCGCCAGGCGGGGCTGCTGTCAGATGAGCGCCTGTTGCCCGTGATCGAGGTGGATGTGCCGAATACGCTGCCCGACTTGATGGCGAGGGGCGTGCCGCGTCCCGGGCTCGTTGAGCGCGTGAAGGCTCATGCGCCCTGGGGCTATACCATTCAACTGGCGCCCAACGTGCTGACCGGGCCCCGCGATGGCTTGGAGCGGATGATCTATCGGTCGCATCTGATCGGCGGCGCGATTGCCGAGGGCATGCGCCGCACCAGTGTCGAGCCCGGGCACGCCACGGCTGTAGATTTCGCCTGCAATCACGGCTATTTCACGTTGCTCGCGGCGGAAATGGGATGCGGAAAGGCCGTGGGCTTCGATCTGCGCGACGTCAACGTCGCGAAGGCACGCCTTCTGGCGGAACAGTACGGGCACAACGCCGTTCGCTTCGAGCAGCGCGATGTGTACGACTATGCGGAGCAGGCGGATGTCGTGCTCAATCTTGGGCTACTTTACCACGTCACCGATCCGGTGCGGCTGCTGCAGCTCACTTTCGACGCTTGCGGGCGCTTCGCGATCGTGGACACGATCACGCACAAGGCGCCCGTCTCGGCCTTCATCCTCCGCACCAACAAGAATAACAGACACCACGCTGAAGGATCCTACACGTCGGAACTGCATCCGACCTATCGCGCGCTGATCGATCTGATGCACGCGGTCGGCTTCACCGATCTCCACGAGGTCGTGCCGAAGGAGTCTCCGGATCGGGCGCGGCATGATCTTTACGAGCGATTCACGCGGCGCTGCGTGATCGGCTTCCGTCCGGGTGCGCTGGCGACCTAGCCGTACAAGACGGCAGCTTGGCTCGCGCACGGGACACGAGACAGCACCGGCTCGGAATTGCCGGCGCCACGGGCGCGCCAGGCATGGCGTTTCGCGCCACCGTTGCTATGCTCGCCCCAGCCTCGCCGATTTGCCCCGCGGGTCGCAATGCATCTGGACGTGCAGGACCTTCGAAACTTCTACTACCGGAGCGCTCTCGGGCGCGCGGCGCAGAAGGCGATCCGGGATCAGCTCCGCACGCTCTGGCCCGAGACGAAGGGACGGACCGTGGCGGGATTCGGCTTCGCGCTGCCGCTGCTGCGCCCCTATCTGGCCGAGGCGCGGCGCGTGGTCGCGCTGATGCCCGGCCCGCAGGGGGTGATGGCCTGGCCGTCGGGGATGCCGAACGTCTCGGTGCTCTGCGAGGAAACGCTCTGGCCGCTGGAGACGGGCCACGTGGACCGGCTGATCGTCCTGCACGGGCTCGAGACGTCGGAACGCCCCTCGGATCTTCTGCGCGAGTGCTACCGCGTTCTCGGCCCCGGCGGGCGGGCGATGTTCATCGTGCCGAACCGCGCGGGGCTCTGGTCGCGGAGCGACGCCACCACGATGTTATT
>CAZPCU010000218.1:0-1542 GCA_964585075.1 uncultured Rhodobacterales bacterium | reverse complement strand
GCCCTTCGGCTACGGCCGTCCCTACACCATGACCCAGCTCGAGACCCAGCTCCGCGACCATGATTTCGTGACCGACCGGCACGCCGCGGCGCTCTTCCAGCCGCCGAGCGGGCGGCGCTTCTGGATGAAGACGGGCGCCATGTGGGAGCGGATGGGCCGCAGCCTGTCTTCGGGCCTCGCGGGCGGGGTGCTGATGGTGGAGGTCTCCAAGCGCGTGGCCGCGCCCACGGGATCGGGTGTGAAGGACAAGGTGCGCCAGCCGCTCGGGGTCCTCGCGCCGTCCCCCGACGCCAAGCCGGCCTGACATGGGGCAACCGAGAGGGACGACGAATGGACATTCACGACTTCATGGCGGGTTACAAGCGCGTCTGGGAGGGCCAGGACAAGGCCGGCTTCGCCGCACTCTTCACGCCCGACGGCCGCTACTGGAACACGCCCTTTCAGGTGCAGACGGGGCCCGCGGAACTGGCGGCCTACTGGGCGCGGATCGAGCTTCAGCGCGACATCTCGCTCGCCTACGAGGTGCTCGCCGAAACGCCGGAGGGCGGGCTCGCGCACTGGCGCGTGCGCTACCAGGTGGCCTCCGAGGAGCTATTCGAGATCTGGGCGCGCTCCACCGGAACCGGCCTGCCCGACCGCGAGCCCGGCGACCCGCTGCCCCGGCTCACGCTGGACGGGGCGCTCTCGGCCGCCTTCGCACCGGGCGGTCTCTGCCGCGAGGCGCGCATCTGGTGGCACTCCATGGCCGAGCCGGGATGAGGCCGTGCTGCGGCGCGGGAATCAATCCTTCGCAGGCGCGGCGTCCGCCGCCGTCCGGCATTCGCCCGGACCGGCGCCCGAAGCCCGTCAGGGCCCGTCTGCACAGGGGATTCGCGCCGCCCGCCGAAAGGCGGCTTAGGTTGTTGCCCAGTCAAGAAGCCTCTGCTACACCCACGCCGATTTTGCTGCCAGCGCCCGCCGGGCGCCTCAACGCCCCCGGGCGCCGTTTCGTGCGACCACGGCCCGGGGCTTGACATCGGAAGGGTGGACGTGTCCGAAACAGCATCGATTTCCTCTGGCATCGCCGCGCGCTACGCCACCGCAATCTTCGAAATCGCCCTGGGAAACGACGCGCTCGACGCGCTCGAGGCGGGCGCCGATGCGCTGGGCGCCGCGCTGTCCGAAAGCCCCGAGCTCAACGATCTCATCTCCTCGCCCGTCTACAGCCGCGAGGCGCAGGAGCGGGCGATCACGGCGGTGGCCGCGAAGATGGAGCTCATGCCCGCGCTGGCGAACGCTCTGGGGCTCATGGCGCAGAAGCGCCGCCTCTTCGTGCTGCCCCAGCTGGTCACGCAGCTCCGCGAGCGCATCGCCCGCCACAAGGGCGAGGTGACCGCCGACGTCGTGAGCGCCAAGGCGCTTACGAAGGCGCAGTCGGAAAAGCTCGCCGGAACGCTGAAGGCGCGCTTCGGCAAGGATGTGAAGATCAATGCGACCGTCGATGAGGAGCTCATCGGCGGTCTCGTCGTCAAGGTGGGCTCGAAGATGATCGACACCTCGATT
>CAZPCU010000217.1:0-4305 GCA_964585075.1 uncultured Rhodobacterales bacterium | reverse complement strand
CCAAGGCGGTGATCTTCGACGAGCCGACCGCCTCGCTCACCGACGCCGAGAAGGTGGTGCTCTTCGAGGTGATCGAGGATCTCAAGCGCCAGGGCGTGGGCATCATCTACATCTCGCACCGCATGGAGGAGATCTTCCGCATCACCGACCGCATCTCGGTTCTCCGCGACGGGCAGTATCGCGGCACGCTGGTGACGGCGGAGACCAACGAGGACGAGGTGACGCAGCTGATGATCGGCCGCTCGCTCGACCTGTCGCGCAACGAGAGCCATGCCGAGCTTGGCGACGTCGCGGTGGAAGTGCGGGGCCTTTCCTGCGGCGATCTCTACCGGGACGTGAGCTTCGAGATCCGCCGCGGCGAGGTGGTGGGCTTCTACGGGCTGGTGGGCGCCGGCCGCACCGAGATCGCCGAGACGCTCTTCGGCCTGCGCGAACCCTCCTCCGGGCAGATCCTGCTCGATGGCGAGGAGGTCCGGCTGCATTCGCCCGCCGACGCCATCGCCCGCGGCATCAGCCTCGTGCCGGAGGACCGCAAGGGGCAGGGGCTGGTGCTCGGCATGAACTGTCGGGACAACATGACCCTGCCGCAGGTGGACGACCTGAAGGCCGGGCCCTTCGTGGCCGAAGGCGCGGAGGTGGCGATCTTCGACCAGTACCGCGACCGGCTGGACATCCGCACGCCGGGCTGGCGCCAGCTTGTCGGCAACCTGTCCGGCGGCAACCAGCAGAAGATCGTGATCGGCAAGTGGCTGTCGATGCATCCGACCCTTCTCATCGTGGACGAGCCGACGCGCGGAATCGACGTGGGCTCCAAGTCCGAGATCCACAAGCTGGTCCGCGATCTCGCGGCGCAGGGCTACGCGGTGATGGTCATCTCCTCGGAGATGCCGGAGGTGCTGCACGTATCGGACCGGATCGTGGCGATGTATCACGGCGAACTGATCCGCACCTTCACCTCTGACGAGGTGACCGAGGACAACCTGATCCAGGCGATCTCGGGGATCCGGCCGGACGACAAGGCCGCGTGATGCGGGTCGGTTTCGCGGGGCTGGGGCGTATGGGCGCGCCCATGGCGCGGAACCTCGCGCGGGCGGGGCACGATCTCGTGCTCTGGAACCGGACGCGGGAGAAGGCCGACGCGCTCGCCGCCGAGATCGGCGCAGACGTCGCCGCGACGCCGCGGGAAGCCGCCGAGGGCGCCGAGGCGGTGGTGACGATGCTGGCCGACGATCCGTCCTCCGAGGCCGTGCACGCGGGGCCCGAGGGGCTCTTCGCCGCGGCCGGCCCGCGGGTGCTGCTGGAGATGGGCACGATGAGCCCCGACCATATCCGCGCGCTCGGCGACGCGGCGCCCAGGGGCGTGCGGGTGATCGACGCGCCCGTCTCGGGCGCGACGCAGGCGGCGGCGGACGCGGCGCTCCTGATCATGGCGGGCTGCACCGGGGAGGCGCTCGCGCCGGTGCGCGCGCTGACCGACGCGATGGGGCGGCGGACGATCTGCCTCGGGCCGCTCGGGTCGGGCGCGACCATGAAGCTCGCCGTCAATTCGCTGATCCACGGCATCAACCAGACCCTGGCCGAGGCGGTGACGCTGGCCGAGGCGGCCGGCATCGCGCCCGCGGCGGCCTTCGACGTGATCGAGGCGAGCGCGGCGGCGGCGCCGATGATCTCCTACCGCCGGCCGCTCTACCTCGACGAGGCGGGCCACGACGTGACCTTCACCGTCGCGCTGGCGCGCAAGGACATGGGCGTGACGGCGGCGCTGGCCGAGGCGCTGGGCACTGAGATGCCGCAGGGCAGGGTGACGCTCGAGATCCTGGAAGAGGCCGAGCGCGCGGGCTACGGCGCCCGCGACATGGCCTCGATCCTCGCGTTCATGAAGGAGAGGGGACCATGAAGGCGGCATTGTTCGTCGGCGGCTGGGAAGGGCACGCGCCCACGGAGTTCGCCGAGTGGTGCGAGGGATTGCTGAAGGAGAACGGGTTCGAGGTGGACACCTACGACACGCTGAGCCCGCTCGCCGAGCCGGAGCGTCTGCGCGACGTGCGGCTCATCGTGCCGATCTGGTCCTCGGCGCGCTCCGCCCACCGGCCGGAATTCGGCAACATGACCAAGGAAGAGGAGGACGGGCTGCTGGAGCTCGTGGCGCAGGGCTGCGGCCTCGCCGGCTGGCACGGCCACATGGGCGACGCCTTCCGCGACCGGCCGACCTATCACTTCCTGATCGGGGGGCAGTTCGTGGCCCACCCGCCGGGCTGGCCCGACAACCCGGTGCCCTCGGACGACTTCGTGGATTACGACGTGACCATCACCAAGCCCTGGCACCCGCTGGTGGAGGGGATCGGCAGCTTCCGCCTGCACTCCGAGCAATACTACATGCTCGTCGATCCCTCGAACGAGGTTCTCGCCACCACGACCTTCTCGGGCGAGCATCTCTGGTGGATCGAGGGCACCGTGATCCCCGTGGTCTGGACCCGGCGCTGGGACAGGGGCCGCGTCTTCTACTGCTCGATCGGGCACACGCTCGACGACCTGAAGGTGCCGCAGGTGACCGAGATCATCCGCCGCGGCGCGCTCTGGGCCGCGCGCGCCTGACGGCGCCCGGCCGGGCGGGCGGCGTCACCGTTCCGCCCGCGTCGCCCGCTTCGGCTGTTGCGGAAGGATCCCCAGCGCGATCTGCCCGACGAGCACGGGAAAGAGGCTGCCGGCGACAACCAGCATCCACCCCAGCGCATCGAGCCGCACCACTTCGAGAAGCGTGCTGAGGCCCGGAAGCCAGGCGGCGGCGGCCGTCAGGGCGAGGCAGATGCCGATGGCGTACCAGACCCAGGGGTTGCGCACGACCTCGTTGCGAAGCGGCCCGGTGTCGGCCGCGCGCATGTTGAAGACGTGCCAGAGCCGGGCGAGGGCGAAGGAAAGGAAGCCGATCGTCACCGCGGCGTCCTGCCCGAGCTCCTGCCAGAGGGCGACGAAGAACACCGTCAGGACGGAGGTCGCGATCAGGGCGCCCCACAGCGCGGTCGCGATCCAGTGCCGGCGCGTCAGCACGGGCTCCTTCGGGTCGCGCGGATCCCGGTCCATGATGCCCGGCGGGCTTTCCCCGACACCCAGCGCGAGGGCCGGGAACACGTCGAGCACGAGGTTGATGTAGAGGATCTGGAGCGGCAGGAGCGGCAGCGGCGCCCCGATCACCGCGCAGAGGCCGACGGCCACGACCTGGGCCAGGTTGCCCGAGAGCAGGTAGACGATGAAGCGCCGGATGTTCTCGAAGATCGTGCGGCCCTGCTCGATCGCCGCGACGATCGTCGGAAAGGCGTCGTCCTTGAGCACGATGTCCGCCGCCTCGCGGGCGACGTCGGTGCCGCGCTTGCCCATGGCGATGCCGACATCGGCCTTCTTGAGGGCCGGCGCGTCGTTCACGCCGTCGCCCGTCATGGCGACCACGGCGCCCTCGTCCTGCCAGAGGCGGATGAGATCCAGCTTCTGGCCCGGCGAGACGCGGGCGAAGACGTGGCGCTCGCGCAAGGCGCGCCGGGCGTCCTGCCCGGTGTCTCCGTCCGTCTTCGGCAGGTCGCTGCCCACCATCGCCCGGGGCTCTTCCGCGAGCCCCACATCCTTCGCGATCGCCGCCGCGGTCACCGGCTGGTCGCCGGTGACCATGATCACCCTGATGCCCGCGCGCCGGCACTCCTCGATGGCGTCGGCCACGTCCTTCCGGGGCGGATCGGCAAGGCCGGCGAGGCCGAGCAGCGTGAGCTCCGCGTAGGGATCGGCGTCGGGGCCGTCGGCGTGCCGTTCGGCGAAGGCGAGCACGCGGAAGCCCTGTCCGGCGAGCGCCTCGACCCGCTCGGCCCATCTCTGCCGCGCCTCCTCCGAAAGCGCCTCGTCGTCGCCCTCCTCGGCGGCGACATGGGCGGAGGCCTCGAGCACGGCCTCGGGCGCGCCCTTCACGGCGACGCGGCAGCCGTCGCCGGACCGGTGGAACGTCGCCATCATCTTGGTGTCCGCGTCGAAGCTTTCCTCGCGCTCCTCGGGCTGTTCCTCGAGCAGGGAGCGCCGGTCGAGCCCGATGGCGGAGGCCGCGTGCAGGAGCGCGATCTCCATCGGGTCGCCGGTGCCCCGCGGGCGGTCGCCGGGCGCTTCGCCGTCCCCGTGCGGGGCTTCATCCGCCTCGCTTTCCGTCTCCCCGTCCAGTTCGGCGTTGCTGCAGAGCGCGGCGACCTCGAGCAGGCGGCGGGCGAGCGCCGGCGGCTCTTCCGGGCGGGACTCCTCCTCCCACGTCACATCTTCCTCGCTGCCGGGCAG
>CAZPCU010000216.1:0-4307 GCA_964585075.1 uncultured Rhodobacterales bacterium | reverse complement strand
GCTTCTTCACGCGCCGTGGCGGCGCCTCTTCCGGCGTGTTCGAGGGGCTGAACTGCGGGCCGGGCTCGTCCGACCAGGCGCAGGCGGTGCAGCTCAACCGCGTTCGCGCGGCGGAGGCGCTGGGCGTGGAGCCCGACCGCCTCGTCACCGCCCACCAGGTCCACTCCGCCGAGGTCGCGCATGTTGACGCGCCCTTCCCGGAAAGGCCGCGGGTGGACGGGCTCGTGACCGCGACGCCGGGGCTCGCGCTGGGCGTCCTGACGGCCGATTGCATGCCCGTGCTCTTCGCGGACCCCGAAGCGCAGGTGATAGGCGCGGCCCATGCCGGATGGCGCGGCGCGCGGGCCGGCGTGCTCGAGGCCACGCTCGACGCGATGGTGGCGCTCGGCGCGGCGCGCGGGCGCATCGCGGCCGTCGTCGGCCCCTCGATCAGCCAGGGCGCCTACGAGGTCGGGCCCGAGTTCCTGGAGGACTTCCTCGACGAGGACCCGGCGAACGGGCGGTTCTTCGCGGGCGGACCGAAGGGGAAGCCGCATTTCGATCTCGTGGGCTACGGGCTCATGCGCCTGCGCGAGGCAGGCGTCGGACACGCGGAATGGACGCGCCACTGCACCTATCAGGATCCGGTGCGCTTCTACTCCTTCCGCAGAAGCACCCATGCGTCCGAGGCCGATTACGGGCGGCTATTGTCCGCGATCCGTCTATAGTCGCGCCGCAATCGCGCCGCATTTCGCGGAAACAATCCGTTCGAATTTCGAGGATCGTCGCCTGCAGCGGCGGCGATTTCGGCAGTTTTTCCGAAACTTGACGGAAAATCCGGGCGAGGCGGCCTGCGCCCCCGTGCGGTCCGCAATTCGCCCATTTGTTTCCCGTTTGTGACCGCGGAAGCGCCGGATTGCGGGTCCAGTCTCGATATCGGCGACGGGCGCGCCACCGCACCGCGGGCAGAGAAGCAGAAAGAGCAGAGGAGATTCCCATGACCGACCGCAGCCGCTTTCTCGCCTCGGCGATCCGCGCCGCCCGAGCCGTTCACCTGGCCCCGCCCTGGCAGCGGGGCGCCCGGCGCGCGGCCTTCATCGCCCGGCGCCGCCCGGGGCGAGCGCGCGCCTGAAATGCCGGGCTCGATTCGCGGTCCGGTTAACGCGAGGCGGGGCGCGGTGCCCCGATCGGTCGACGCCTCCGGGACAATGTCGTGGCGACTCGCGCCATTGGCTCCGCCGCGAGACCGCATGTCCCGCGCGCGTTGACAAGTCAATTGCCTGCGCTGCACTGTCGTGCACCTGGCGTTAACGATTTTGGAATGTCCTTCCGATGTCGCCGGTGGGGGCCGGCACGGATGTGACCAACCGCATGGTGATCACATGACGACCCCCTTTGGCCGCCCAGGCGACGCGGCGACGACCACCGTTCCGGCGCTCTCCGGCCGGATTGCTCAGACCGACAGGCGGCCTCGGCGCACCCTCTCTCAAACGCGCAGGATCGAGGCCGCCTGTCTCCTCCCGGACGGCAGCGTGCACGAAACCCGCCACGCCGTCCCCGACACGCCTCTCTTCCTGGACGCCGCGGGCGCCTTCGCGCGCGGCACGCTGATCCGGACCGAGACGGGCCCCGTCGCGGTGGAGGACCTCATTCCCGGCGACCGCGTCCTTTGCGCCGACGGCGGGGCCGAGACGCTCGTCTGGATCGGGTCCACCCTGCTCGCCCCCGGCGCGGGCGCGCTCAGCCGCGTGACCGCGGACGCGTTCGGCCTCGGCCGCCCGTCGCCGGACGTGCTGGCAGGCCCCGCCGCGCGGCTTCTGCACGCGCAGCCCGGCCTCGCCGCCCTGGTGGGCAGCCCCCGCGCGCTCTCGCGGGTGAGCGAGTTCGTGGACGGCACGGGCGTGATCGAGATCACGCCGCCCACGCCCGTGCGGCTCTACCACATCGCGCTCGCCCGGCACGCGGCGATCTACGCGGGCGGCCTGGAGGTGGAGAGCTTCCATCCCGGCGCCAGGGCGGCCGAGACGCTCGGGCCCAACATGCAGGCGCTGTTCCTGTCGCTCTTCGGCCATGTCGAAGGGTTCGAGGATTTCGGCGGCCTCGCCTACCCGCGCATCAGCCGCGAGACTGCCGAGCGCCTGGCCGAGACGTGAGTCAGGCGCTTCGCCTGAGCCGCGCCTCGAGCACGTCGAACGGGACCCCCGGCTCGTCCTTCGAGGCCCGGATCACGAGCGAGGTGCGCACGCTCGCCACGTTCGGCGCGGCGGTGAGTTCGCCCGTCAGGAAGCTCTGGAAGGTGGACAGATCGGGCGCCACGCATTTCAGGATGAAATCCACCTCTCCGTTCAGCATGTGGCACTGGCGCACGAGCGGCCAGGCGCGGCACTGCTCCTCGAAGGCGACGAGGTCCGCCTCGGCCTGGCTCTGCAGCCCGACCATGGCGAAGACCTGAACCTCGAAGCCGAGCTCGCGCGCGTCCACGCGGGCGTGGTAGCCTTGGATGTAGCCCTGCTCCTCGAGCGTGCGGACGCGGCGCAGGCAGGGCGGCGCCGAGATTCCGACGCGGCGCGCGAGCTCGACGTTCGTCATCCGCCCGTCGGCCTGCAACTCGGCGAGAATCTTCCGGTCGATCGGGTCGAGCCGCGTCCCCGGCATCGCTGCCTCCCTGCTGTTTGCGGTTCTTATAGCAGCCCGCATGGCGCGCGCAATAATGTTTCGCATCAGCGCAAGATTCTTAAGCCGGCATCGCCTCCTCCGCGCGAAAACGCGGCACCGCGTCACCTCGGGCGGGGGTTTCCGCGCCCGCGCGGCGGGGATATACACGGGCGCGCAGCGTCGCAGCCAAGCGCGAGGATCCAGACATGCCCGAGACACGCCACAGCAGGGTTCTGATCATAGGCTCCGGCCCGGCCGGCTACACCGCGGGCGTCTACGCCGCGCGGGCCATGCTGGAGCCGGTGCTGATCCAGGGCATCGAGCCCGGTGGCCAGCTCACCACCACCACGGAGGTCGAGAACTGGCCCGGCGACACCGAGGTGCAGGGCCCCGACCTCATGGTGCGCATGGAAGCCCACGCCAGGGCGATGGGCTGCGAGATCGTCTCGGACATCGTCCGCGACCTCGATCTCTCCAAGCGGCCCTTCACCGCGACCTGCGACAGCGGCGCGATCTGGACCTGCGACGCCGTGATCCTCGCCACGGGCGCCCGCGCGAAGTGGCTGGGCCTGCCCTCCGAGGAGAAGTTCAAGGGCTTCGGCGTCTCCGCCTGCGCCACCTGCGACGGCTTCTTCTACCGCGGCCAGGAGATCGTCGTGGTGGGCGGCGGCAACACCGCGGTGGAGGAGGCGCTCTTCCTGACGAACTTCGCCTCCAAGGTCACGCTGGTCCACCGCCGCGACGAGCTGCGCGCCGAGAAGATCCTGCAGGACCGGTTGTTCCGGAACCCGAAGATCGAGACGCTCTGGTTCCACACCCTCGAGGAGGTCGTGGGCAGCGAGGATCCGCTCGGCGTGGAAGCCGTGCGGGTGAAGCACGTGCAGACGGGAGAGATCACCGAGATTCCCTGCAAGGGCGTGTTCATCGCCATCGGCCACGCGCCCGCGAACGAGCTCGTCAAGGACGTGCTCGAGACCCATCACGGCGGCTACGTGAAGGTGGAGGCGGGCTCCACCCGCACGTCCATTCCCGGCGTCTTCGCGGCGGGCGACATCACCGATCACGTCTATCGACAAGCGGTGACGAGCGCCGGCATGGGCTGCATGGCCGCGCTGGACGCGGAGAAGTATCTCGCCGCCCTCGACTCGGAGGAACGCATCCTCGAACAGGCCGGCTGAGGCGCCGGGCTCGGCAAAAACGCATCTCTTGCCGGATTCCGCGCCTCGCGCGCCGTCAGGGGCTTGCACCTGCCGTCGCCCCTCGTCTAGCAGCCGCCCGACACCGCGCGCGCCGCGCGGCCCGTTCCGTTCCGGTCCAGGAAACTTCGTGAGAAAGCCATGATGAGCCCCAACCTCGCGCCGATCCCAGAACTCTTCGTTTCCTACGAGTCGGCCCAGAAACTGAAGACGGAGGCCGGAGACCTGCCGAGCTGGGATCTCTCGCCGCGCCAGATCTGCGACCTGGAACTGCTGATGAACGGCGGCTTCTCGCCGCTGAAGGGGTTCCTCGGCCAGGCCGACTACGAAAGCGTCGTGGAGCGGATGCGGCTTTCCGACGGGACGCTCTGGCCGATCCCGATCACGCTCGACGTCTCGCAAGGCTTCGCCGAGGGCATCGAACCCGGCCAGGATATCGCGCTCCGCGACCAGGAGGGCGTGATCCTCGCCACCATG
>CAZPCU010000215.1:0-4314 GCA_964585075.1 uncultured Rhodobacterales bacterium | reverse complement strand
CCAATCCTTTCAGTGTCTCGGCAAACGTCATGCTGTCCTTTGCGAGGTGCTCCCGGGGTTTCCGGAACTCGCGCGCCCTCGGGAGTTCGCCGACATCCGCCACGTCGCGCAGATGATCCGGTGCATGGCGCGCTGCGACCGCCCGGTAACCGGGACCTTCTCGTGCCCGGGACAGGGGCGATCGCCCCGCCGCCGGCCTCCGGAAGCGCCCTTGCGGCCAACCGAAACGAGCCCTCGGGGCCGCGTGAAACCGGCCGGAGACCGGACGCAGGCGAGGCCATTCAGGAGCCTGGAACGCCGCCGGGACCGCGCGCCTCGGGCAGGCCGCAGGTGACGCGCTCTTCACCCCGAGCAACAAGGCGTTCATAGAGGTCGAACAGATCGAGCGGACACGCTCGCGCGGATTCGCGACCGGGGTGCGGGCGGATGCACCGCGCACCCGCAGGAACGCCATCACGGAGGAGCGATGACACGCAGGAACCAGCCGCTCGGCGGCAACGAGATGCCCCGCTTCGGCGGGCCCGTCACCATGATGCGCCTGCCCGCGCAGGAGACGGCCGAAGGGCTCGACGCCTGCTTCGTGGGCATCCCGATGGACATCGGCACGTCGAACCGGCCCGGCACAAGGCTCGGGCCCCGCCAGATCCGCGACGAGAGCCGCATGCTGCGCCCCTACAACATGGCCACCGGCGCCGCGCCCTTCGACCGGATGCAGGTGGCCGATATCGGCGACGTGGCGATCAACACCTTCGACCTGAAGAAATCGGTCGAGATCATCGCCGAACACTACCGCGAAATCCTGTCGCACGGCGCGGTGCCGCTCACCCTCGGGGGTGACCACACGCTGACCTGGCCGATCCTGCGCGCGATGAAGGAGCGCCACGGCCCCGTCGCGCTCGTCCATGTGGACGCGCACGCCGACATCAACGAGACGATGTTCGGCGAGGCCGCGGCGCATGGCACGCCCTTCCGCCGCGCCTGGGAGGAGGGCTGCCTGCTGAACGACCGCGTCTTCCAGATCGGCCTGCGCGGCACGGGCTACGCGCCGGAGGATTTCGACTGGGGCCGGTCGCAGGGCTGGACGGTCGTGCAGGCCGAGGAGCTCTGGTATCGCTCCGCCGCGCCGCTGATGGAACAGGTGCGCGCGACGATCGGCGACGCGCCCTGCTACCTGTCCTTCGACATCGACAGCCTCGATCCGGCCTTCGCTCCCGGCACGGGCACGGTGGAGCCCGGCGGCCTCTCCACCTGGCAGGCGCTCGAGATCGTGCGCGGCTGCGCGGGGCTGAACCTGGTGGGCTGCGATCTCGTCGAGGTCTCGCCGCCCTACGACCCCTCGGGCAACACCGCGCTCATCGCCGCGAACCTGCTCTACGAGATGCTCTGCGTCCTGCCCTGACGCGGAAGCCCCGGCCTCCCCGGCGCCCGCCCCACGCGCGCGTCGGGCGTTCAGAGGCCGCGGAGCCCCGCCAGATCCTCGAGGTAGCTCGCCTCGGCCCGTTCGCGCGCGATCTGCGCGAGGTCGAGTTCCGCGAGGATCATCCCGGTCTCCTCGCCCGTCCCGGCCTGTGCGAGCGTCTGGCCGCGGGGCCCGGAGATCGACGACAGCCCGACGAAGGACATTCCCGGCTCCGTCCCCGCGCGGTTGCAGTAGCCGAGGAAGATCTGGTTCTCGAGCGCGCGCACCGCCACCATCTGCCGCGCGACGCGGTCATGCGGCGCCATGAGCGCGGTCGGCACCACGACGAGGTCCGCGCCCGCCTGCGCCTCGGCGCGGACCAGTTCGGGAAATTCGACGTCGTAGCAGATGAGCACCCCCACCGTCGCGCCGCCGAGCCGAAAGCGGCAGGGCGCGCGGCCGGGCACGAAGGTCGCCTTCTCCCAGCCGCCGAAGAGCGCGCGCTTGTGATAGCGGCCGAGCTCGGCGCCGTCGGGGCCGAAGACCACCGCCGCGTTGCGCAGCCCTTCAGGCCGGTCGAGGTGGGTTCCCATGACGACGCCGAGGTCCGCGGCCCGCGCCGCCGCCCCCACCTGCGAAAGCGCCTCCTCCACGCCCGGCAGGCCGCCGGGCGCGAGGTCCGGGATGTGGTAGCCGGTCAGGAACCCCTCGGGAAAGACCAGCAGCGCGGCGCCCGCCCGGGCCGCGTCGTCGATCGCCTGTGCCGCCGCCGCGACCGTGGTGGTGAGGTCGCCGGGCGTTCCCGCCCCCTGCCAGAGTGCAAGCTTCATCGCTCCTCCACCCGGTCCGCGCCGAGCAGCCTCGGCAGGTTCCCGAACCGGCCGATCAGGCCGAAGACGGCCACGGCCAGCGCCACGAAGAGCACCGCGACGACGGCCATGATCGGGGTGTAGCCGTAGCGCAGGCTGTTGAAGATCTTGATCGGCAGCGTCTCGACCGTGAAGCCCGCGACCATGTAGGCGATGATGTACTCGTTGAGCGAGAGCACGAAGGCGAAGGCGTAGCCCGAGACGATGTAAGGCAGGAGCAGCGGCAGGATCACCGTGCGCATCACCTGGCCCCGGGTCGCGCCCATGCTCCGCGCGGCCTCCACCAGCGCGGGGTCCATCGCGCCGAGCCCGAGCGAAAGCGTCACCACCGGCAGCGTCACCAGGAAAACCCCGTGCGAGACGATCGTCGCCGCCATCTGCCCGTACATGCCGATGGTGACCCAGAAGACGAGGAAGCCGAGCGCGGAGATCACCGGCGGCAGCATGAAGGGCGCGACGCCGAGCGTGTAGAGCGCGCGCGACAGCCAGCCGCCGCGGGACCAGACATGCAGCGCCAGCGGCAGCGCCACCAGCACCGCCAGCAGCGCCGAGACCGCCGCGATCACCAGCGAGTTGCGCAGCGGCACCAGCCAGTCCGGCGTGGAGAAGAGCGCCCCGTACCAGCGCAGCGACATCTCGGGCGGCGGGAAGCGCAGCGCCTGCTCGGCGTTGAGCGAGACGCCCGCGACGACCAGGATGGGCGCGGCGAGCGCCGCGAGGATCGCGAGGACATAGGCCGCCTGAAGCTTCCGGCTCATCGCGCGCGCCCCAGAAGCAGGGTGATCCCGACCATCGCGAGCGAGACCAGAAGCAGCAGCACCGCCATCGCCGCGGCGAAGGGCAGGTTGGACTGGAAGATCGCCTGATCCGTGATGTGGACCGACAGCGTCCAGTGCGCGGGCTGCCCGAGCACCTGCGGCAGGAGATAGACGCCGAGGGTGAAGACGAAGACGAGGATCGTCGCGCCCAGAAGCGGCGCGCGCAGCATCGGGACGGTTACCGTCCAGAAGGCGCGAAGCGGCGTCGCCCCCATGATCCGCGCCGCCTCGCCGAGTTCCGGGTCGAGCCGCGAGACGGGCGGATAGAGCACCAGAACGGCGTAGGGCAGCGCCAGGTAGCAAAGCCCCGTCATCAGCGCGAAGAGGCTGGGCGTGTAGGCGCGCGACTCCTCGATCAGCCCGAGCCAGGCGAAGAAGTTGCCGACGCCCGCCGTCTTCGACAGCAGGGTGGAGAGCGAAAAGCCGATGATCACCTCCGAGAGCGAGAGCACCGCCAGCAGCGCCACCAGCACCAGCGTCTGCGCCCGGCCGCCCATGCGGGCGAGGATCACCGTGAAGGGAAAGGCGAGGGCCACGCAGATCGCCGCCGCGCCCGCCGAGAGCGCGACGGAGGTCAGGAGGATCCGGCCGAAGAAGGGCGAGAGGAACCGTGCGTAGCTGTCGAGCTCGAAGCCCGGCTCGTAGAAGCCGCCGGGCACGCGATGCGCGAAGCTCACCCCCAGCATGATCGCGAAGGGCACCAGGAAGAACACCGCGAGCCAGGCCGCCGGGATCGCGGCCAGCCAGCCGGGCGTCGGCCTGTCCGCCCGCGCGCTCATGCCGGAAGCACCACGCGGCCGCCGGGCAGGAAGTCCACGCCCACCGAATCGCCCACCGCGACCTCCGGCCGTGTGCCGGGCGCGTAGAGCGCGGTGATCTCGTGCCCCTCATGGGTGACCAGAACCTGCACGGACTCGCCCAGATCCCTGACGAAGCTCACCTTCCCGGGCAAGCCTTCGTCGGACAGGCGGATATCCTCGGGCCTGACGGAGAGCACCGCCTCGCCCGGGCGGGCCTTGACCCGGTCGCCCGGGTCGAGCGCGATGCGGCGGCCCGAGACGGTGATCTCTCCCTCGCCGAGCTCGCAGGGCAGCAGGTTCGAGGTGCCGATGAAGCCGGCGACGAAGGCGTTCGCGGGATCGCGGTAGACCTGCATCGGCGCGCCCACCTGCTGCACGCGGCCCTGATCCATGACGATCACGATGTCCGCCATGGTCAGCGCCTCCTT
>CAZPCU010000214.1:0-4315 GCA_964585075.1 uncultured Rhodobacterales bacterium | reverse complement strand
GATGACGAACATCACGTCGGCGCGGCCGGCGTCGTATTCGTCGAACACGATGGCGCAGGCGTTGCGCAGGGCCCAGGGCAGGACCCCCTCCTGGAACTCGGTCACCTGCTTGCCCTCGCGCAGCTTGATCGCGTCCTTCCCGATCAGGTCGATCCGGCTGATGTGGCTGTCGAGGTTCACGCGCACCGTGGGCCAGTTGAGCCGCGCTGCCACCTGCTCGATATGGGTCGACTTGCCGGTGCCGTGATAGCCCTGGATCATCACGCGCCGGTTGTTGCGGAACCCGGCGAGTATCGCGAGCGTCGTGTCCGGGTCGAACTTGTAGGTCGTGTCGAGATCGGGCACGCGCGCGGTGCGCTCGGGAAAGCCGTGCACGATCATGTCGGTGTCGATTCCGAACATCTCGCGGACCGAGATCTCTTCGGTGGGTTTCGCGTTGATGTCGATGCTGCCGTCCGCCATGACCTTCCCGATCCTCTTCGTGCGCGCGCCTTCCCGCGCCGCGGGGCCCGTCGTGCAACATATTCCCGGGCGGGGCAAGGGGAAGGGATGCGCCGGCGCGCGGCATCTGGCCGCCGCGCGCCGAGCGTGGTCTGATGGCCGTCGGAAGGCGCGGGGAAGATGCGATGAAGCAAGCGCGGCTCGCCGAGACGCTGGACGGGGTGGCCGAGGGCGCCCCTGCCGCCCTGGCCGCGCTCTACGACGCCGCTGGCCCCGTGCACTACGCCCTCGCGCGGCGCGTTCTGGGCGAGCCTGCCGCCGCCGCGGCGGCGCTCGGGGACGCCTACGCCCGCATCTGGGACGGCGCGGAGGCCGGCCGCGCGAGCGGCCTGTCCTCCGGCACCTGGGCGCTCATGGTCGTCCGGCACGCCGCGATAGACCGCCGCCGCGCGGGGCAGGGCGCCCCGCCGGGGCTCGCGGCGGCGGAGCCGCGCCTTGCGCCCGACGAGAGGCTCGCAGCCTGCCTCCGCGCGCTGCCGGACGACGCGGCCCGCGCGGTGCGGCGCGCCTATCTCGTCGGGGACACCTACGACGATCTCGCCGCGGCGCTGGGCGAAAGCGCGGCCGAGGCGCGAACGCGCCTCGCCTCCGCGCTCCCGGACCTCGCCGCCTGCCTCGGCCGAAGCGGCGCGGAGGAGGAGGCCACGCGGCTGGCCGGCGAATACGCGCTGGGGCTGCTGGACGCGGCCGAGGCGCGGGAGGTCGAGGCGCGCCTCGCCGAGGAACCCGCGCTCCGCGCGCGCTACCTCCGCTGGGAAGAGGATCTCGCCCCGCTCGCCCGCGCGCTGCCGCCCGAAGCGCCGCCCGCCGATCTCTGGCCGGCGATCGAGCGGCGGCTCTTTCCGGGGGCCGGGCGCCCGCTGCTGGCCCGGCTCGGCCTCCTGCCCTTCCTGCTTGGCGGGGCGGCGGCGGCAGGAGTCGCCTGGCTCGCGGTGGAGGCGGGCTGGCTCCTCGCTCCGCCCACCGCGCTCGTCGCGGAGATCGAGGGAGCGGGGCTCCGCCTCGAGGCCGCGGTCGATCCCGAAACCGGCGCGCTGCGTCTCCTGCGGCGGGCCGGGGAGGTTCCGGGCGGCGGCGGCCTGGAGCTGTGGCTGCTGCCCGGGGAGGGGCCGCCCGCTGCGCTGGGACCGCTCGCCCCCGGGCGGGAGACCCAGCTCACCGTGCCACGCGCGATGCGGCCGGAGCTTCGCGGCGGGACGCTGGCGATCGCGGCCTCAGGGGAGGACGGTATGGCGCAGGGCGCACCCCTCGCCGCGGGCGCGCTGGCGCCCGCCACGCCGGATCGGCCCTGAGGCTCGGCCGGTCACGAGGATTTGCACGCCCGACGCTTGCCGGCGCGGTCGGCCGCGCCGTACTCTTGACGCTCGACAGGACAGGAGGCCCGCCGATGGAACGCCGCTCCTTTCTCGCGACGATCGCGGCCGGCCTGGGGCTCGCCTCCGCGGCCAGGGGTGCCGAGGGCGAGTTCGAGGTGACGCGCTCGAAGGCCGAGTGGAAGGCCATGCTCGGCGACATGGAATACCGCGTCATGCGGGAGGAGGGCACCGAGCCCCCCTACAGCTCTCCGCTGAACGACGAAAAGCGCGCCGGCACCTATCACTGCAAGGGCTGCGAACAGGCGCTCTATTCCTCCGAGCACAAGTTCGACAGCGGCACGGGCTGGCCGAGCTTCTGGCAGGCGCTGCCGGGCGCGATCGGCACGAAGACCGACTGGAAGCTGATCTATCCGCGCACCGAGTGCCATTGCAGCCGCTGCGGCAGCCATCTCGGGCACATCTTCGACGACGGGCCGGAACCCACCGGCAAGCGGCACTGCATCAACGGGGTCGCGCTGGATTTCCGCCCGGAGGCGTGACGGCCCGTCCGGCCGCTCACTTGAAGTTGCGGCTGTCCTTGATCTGGTCCCAGGCCCACATGACCTGCTGGAGCTGCTCTTCCTGGGACCGGTCGCCGCCGTTCATGTCGGGGTGCAGGACCTTGATGAGCGCCTTGTAGCTCTTGCGCACCTCGGCCTTGCTCCAATTGTCCCTGGCGTCCAGGATCTCGATCGCCTTGCGCTCGCTCGCCGGAAGCCGCCGGCTGTGCCCGTCGCCCCGGCTGCCGGGGTTGCGGGTGGCGTTCTCGCCCAACACCTGGTGCGGGTCCTCGATGCCGAGCCGCGCCCAGGCGCGCGCCTCGGGATCCCGGAAGTCGCGGGTCTGGCGCTCCCAGACCTTGTCCTTGGACATTTGCGCGTTGAGCTCCGCCTCGGTGGTTCCGTCGAAGAAGTTCCACTTCAGGTTGTATTCGCGGACATGCTCCTTGCAGAACCAGTAAAAGTCGTCGAGCACGTCGGGCGCCTTGGGCGCGCGGTAGAGGCCGGCCTCCTGGCAGCCCTCCTTCTCGCAGGCCCGCGTCGAGGTTTCGGAGGCGCCGGACATGCCGCGGCGGCCGCGCTGGGTCTTCTTCTTCGCGGCGGAGACGGACAGGTCGAAACCGAACGGGTCAGGTCTGCTCATGCTCTCACCTTTTCGACTCGGGCATGTGAGTTTAATATGCCCCGGCATGATTTGAAGAGGCCGGAGGGGAAATTTTGACTCGCACCGAAGCGATCCGCACCGCGCTCGACAGCGCCTTTTCGCCGAGCCGCCTGGAGGTGGTGGACGAAAGCGAGCGCCACCGCGGCCACGCGGGCTACCAGGAAGGGGGCGAGAGCCACTTCCGCGTGGTGATCCGCGCCCCGGCCTTCGCCGGCCAGTCGCGCCTCGCCCGGCATCGCGCGGTGCACCAGGCGCTCGGTCCGGACCTCGTGAACTCGATCCACGCGCTCTCCCTCGACATCGACACCTAGCCGCGCGGGGGCGCGGACGGGCGCGGCCCCGCGGGCCGGGCCGCGTTTTCCTCTTCGTCATCCGCGCCAGCCCCGGCCCCGGCCTCGGGCCGCGGCGCCAGAATGCGCGGAATCGCAATCTCGTCGCCAGCCGATCCGGGGACCGGCGGCTCGTCTGCCTTCGCGGGCGGCGTCGCGTCCTTCGCCGTCTCCGTCGCGGCCCGCGCGGCCGCGGCCCGGCTGAGCGGCGGCATCGGCGGAAAGCCGTCGTCCGGGGGCGGCCTGTGCTCGAAGCGCAACTCGGCCGGCGCGGCGAGGAGGCGCGGCCCCTCTTCCTGGACCTCCTCCGCCTCTTCGGCGAGGCGCCGGCGGAAGACCAGCAGGTTGCGCCACTGCGTGGTGGTGCTGGTCAGGCCGGCCCGCTCCTCGCTCGGCAGGGTTTCGGCGCGGAGGTACTCCCACCCGTCCTCGGCCATGCGGTTCATCAGCGTCTCGACAGCCAGCGCGAAGCGCGCCTCGGGCGTCTTGACGCCCCGCGCCTTCTCGCCCCGCTGCGGCGCCGGAACCACCTTGTACTCGTATCGCGCCATCTCGCGCCTCTCCCCGGCCGATCGGACCCGCGGGACGCTATCAGGAGACGGGGAAAAGGGCCAGCGCCACCCGCGCGGGCGGCGTCACTCCGCCGGCGGGCGGCGGCGCGCGTCGATGCGCCGCGCTTCCGCGCGCAGCAGCGCGATGCCGACGCCCGCCACGGCGAGCGCGAGGAGGGGAACGGCGAATTCGAACATGGTCATGCGCGCGGCGCCTTCCGCAACATGCCCAGAATATGGTGCGCCGCGACGTGCAGCGCCAGCCCGGCGACGCTCCACCACAGCGCGAGCCAGCCGAGCGCCGCGCCCCGCTCGACCAGCGGGCGGATCAGGGCGAAGGCGATGAGGCCCAGCCCAACCGCGTTCAGAAAGCCCGAGAAGAGCTTCACCGCGCGTCGTGGACGAGGATCGCGTC
>CAZPCU010000213.1:0-4320 GCA_964585075.1 uncultured Rhodobacterales bacterium | reverse complement strand
CGGTGACGATCGGCCCGGCGGGCGCGGTTCCGGCGGCCTGCCCCTCGCCCGGCGTGGACGGGTCGCGCGGCGAGACGGCCGCATGGGGCGCACGGTTCACCTCGAGCCGGAAGATGTCGAAGCGGTTGTAGTGCCCGGTGATGTCATGCATCTGCCGCGGCTGGATGCAGCGGGCGAGATCGATCTCGGCGGTGACGATCCCCTCCTCGTCCACGAGCCCGGGCACGACCTCGCGCCCGTCGGGCCCGATGATGCCCGACCAGGCCGAGGACCTGCGCTCCAGCAGTGCGCGGGCATCGGGGCGCACCCCTTCCATCGCCGCGATGATCTCCTCGGAGATGGTGGAGGTGGCGACGACGGTGAAGACCTTCCCCTCGAAACTGTGGGACTGGCCGCGCAGCCGGATCGCCTCGGCCATGTCGTAGTCGGGCGGCGCGACGGGCAGCGAGATGTAGGAGGCCGCGTGCACCAGCTCGCCCTGCGCGAGCAGCGTGAACCGGGCGAGGGTGTTGGTGTTCTCGCCGCAGGCCAGCCCGCCCAGGGGGCCGATTTCCGTGTCGTAGACCCGGAGCGACGCGCCGTCCCCGCCCGTCCAGGTCAGTTTCTCGGCCCAGGTGGGCACCAGCTTGCGGTGCCGGCCCAGGATCGTCCCGTCCGGCCCGAGGAAGACGAGCGTGTTGTAGAGCGCGCCGAGCGAGACCGGGCTCCGCTCGTTCACCCCGATCACCACGTAGACGCCGTGCTCGGCCGCCGCGGCGGCAACGGTCTCGATCTCGGGGCCGGGCAGGAAGACCGAGGCGCGCACGAGCTTCTCGAACCAGGCGCTGCCGGTCACCGGGTCGGTGATCCAGTTCCAGTAGGGATAGCCGGGCACGAAGACCTCGGGGAAGACCACGAGCCTCGCGCCTTTCGCCGCCGCCTCTCCGACGAGGCGCGCCGCCTTCTGGGCGGTGGCCGCGGCGTCGAGATAGACCGGCGCGGCCTGCACGGCGGCGGCGGTGAAGACCGGAAACTCCCTGAGCATGGCGCGCGCTCCTCTCCGCGCAACGCTACCAGCCTGCCGCACCCTGTCAATCGAGCCGCGCGGCGGTTGCCTTCCGCCCGCGTGCTGGCATCATCGGGTCAGCCGCGAAGGAGCCCGCTCATGTCCCGCACCGACCTCGCCTCTCTCGTCGCCCAGGGCGCGGGCCGCGCGCCCGCCGACCTCGTGCTGAAGGGCGGCCGGGTGCTCGACCTCGTGACCGGGGAATTGCTGGACGGCGACGTGGCGATCGCGGGCGACACCGTCGTCGGCACCTGCGAAAGCTACGAAGGCCGGGAGGAGGTGGACGTCTCGGGCCTCGTCCTCGTGCCGGGCTTCATCGACACGCACCTGCATGTCGAAAGCTCGATGGTCACGCCCTTCGAGTTCGAGCGCTGCGTGGCGCCGCGGGGGATCACCACGGCGATCTGCGACCCGCACGAGATCGCCAATGTCGCGGGGCTCGCGGGGCTGCGCTATTTCCTCGACGCGGCCGAGCGGATGGTCATGGACCTGCGCGTGAACCTCTCGTCCTGCGTGCCCTCGACCGCGATGGAGACGGCCGGAGCGCGGCTGGAAGCGGCGGACCTCGCGCCGCTCATGGACCATCCGAAGGTGATCGGGCTGGCCGAGATGATGAACTATCCCGGCGTCGTGCATGGCGAGCCGGACGTGCTCGCCAAGCTGGAGCTCTTCCGGGGCCGGCACATCGACGGGCATGCGCCGCTTCTCTCCGGGCGCGACCTCAACGCCTATCTCGCCGCGGGGATCCGCACCGAGCACGAGGCGACGAGCGCGGAGGAGGCGCGGGAGAAGCTGCACAAGGGCATGCGCGTCCTGATCCGGGAGGGCTCTGTCTCGAAGGATCTCGCGGCTCTGATGCCGCTTCTGACCGAGCGCACCGCGCCCTGTCTCGCCTTCTGCACCGACGACCGGAACCCGCTCGACATCGCCGAGGAGGGCCATCTCGACCACATGATCCGCACGGCGATCGCGGCGGGCCGACCACTGGTCGCCGTCTATCGCGCCGCCTCGCTCTCCGCGGCGGAGGCGTTCGGGCTGAAGGATCGGGGCCAGATCGCGCCCGGCAAGCGGGCGGATATCGTGGCGCTGGAGTCGCTGGAGGACTGCCGCGCCGTCCGCGTCTGGTGCGGCGGCGTCGAGGCGACGGACGCCGCCTTCGCCGCGCGGGAGACGGTGCCGCCCGTGGCGACCCGGAGCGTGAACGCGCCGCGCGTCGGCCCCGAAAGCTTCCGCTGCGCGGGCAACCGGGCCGAGACGCCCGTGATCGGCATCCTGCCGGGCAAGATCATCACTGCCCATCTGACCGAGGAGATCGCGCCCGAGGACGGCGACAAGCGCCCCGATCCTGCGCGCGATCTCGCCCGCGTGGCGGTGGTGGAGCGGCACGGGCGGAACGGCAACATCGCCACCGGCTTCGTGCGGGGCTTCGGCATCCGCGAGGGCGCCATCGCGGCCACCGTGGCGCATGACCATCACAACATCGTCACCGTCGGCGCGGACTATGCCGACATGGCCGTGGCGGTGAACCGGCTTTCCGTGATCGGCGGCGGCTTCGTGGTGGTCCGGGCGGGCGCGGTGACGGCCGAACTGCCGCTTGAGATGGCGGGGCTGATGAGCCTCGCGCCCTTCGAGGAGGTGCATGCGCGCCTCAAGCAGCTGCGCGCGGCGGCGACGGCGCTGGGCGTGACGCTGGCGGAGCCTTTCCTGCAACTCGCCTTCGTGGCGCTTCCG
This sequence comes from uncultured Rhodobacterales bacterium, assembly GCA_964585075.1. Taxonomy (GTDB): domain Bacteria; phylum Pseudomonadota; class Alphaproteobacteria; order Rhodobacterales; family Rhodobacteraceae; genus Rhodosalinus. Next base: position 1,544 of record CAZPCU010000213.1, on the reverse strand, counting down.
GTGATCCCGCACCTGAAGATCACCGATCAAGGCATGGTGGACGTGGACCGCTTCGAGGTGATCAGCGCAGGGTGACCGGCACCTCGCGCGTGCTGATGACCTCTCCGGCGCGGCGGAGCTCCACGACGCCGCGGTACTCTCCCGCCGCCCAGCCGCCCTGGGGGCCGCGCCGTCCGGCGGCGCGAAAGAACTGCGCCTGCGGCTTGTCGAGGCGGCTCGCGTCCTCGAGCAGGACGGCGCCGTCCGGACCCTCGATGCGGAGCGCGAGCTCGTCGCCCGTCCGGCCGCCGAAGGCGTAACCGAAGAGCACGATCGGCGCGCCGGCGCGGAGCGTCTCGGCGGCGGCGCCCGCCTTCACCGCGGCGTAGTCCGGAACGCGCGTGGCGAAGCCCGCGTCGAGCAGCGCGCCCGGCACGTAGGTGGGCGGATCGATCCAGAGCATCTCCTCCGGCGGGGCCGGGTCGTCGCAGGACAGTTCGCCGTCGGGGTCGAACGGGTCCACCACCCGGCCCTCGGCGTCGCGGACGGAGATGTGGACATGCGGGAACTGCGTCCGTCCGCTGAGGCCCACCTGGCCCAGCACGTCGCCGCGCGCCACCTCGTCGCCCGTGCGCACCGTCACCGATCCGCGGCGCAGGTGGCAATACTGCGTCTCCCAGCCGTTCTCGTGGCGGATGGCCACGCCGTTGCCGCAGTCCCGCCCGTCGAGGGCGGCCTCCATCGACGCCTCGAAGGCGATGTCGGGCATCCCGTCACGGGTGCCGCGCACCACGCCGGGGGCGGCGGCGATCACGTCCACGCCCTCGTCCATCTGCGCGAGCGTGGCCAGCGCGAAGTCCGTCCCCTTGTGCCCGTCGTAGCTCAGGCCCTGGCAGGCATGGTCCTGCGCGTCGGGGCCCGGATCGCGATCGACGTATTGCTGGACGAAGCAGGTGCGGTTCTCGGGGCAGGCGATGGGGAGCCCGAGATCGAGCGCCCCCGCCGCGCCGGCGGCGGGGGCGAGAAGGCAGGCGAGCGCGAGCGCCCGCATCACTCCGCGGTCAGAAGCGGAGGCTTGTTGCCCGAAAGCCGCGGCTTGCCCGAGCCCTGGATCTGCAGGTCCAGCTTGCCGTCCTTCACGGCCACGCGGACGACCCCGCCCTTGGCGAGCTTGCCGAAGAGAAGCTCCTCGGCCGAGCGGGCGCGCGCCCATCTTGTCGTCGTAGCCCTTGTCGGCGAGCCACTCCGCCGCCGGCTTGGTGAGCTCGATGGCCACGTTGCGATCCATGAGCTGCGCCTCGAGCTGCAGCACGAACTTCTCCACCACCTGGAGGATGACCTCCTTCGGCAGGGGCTGGAAGCTGATGATCGCGTCGAGCCGGTTGCGGAACTCCGGCGTGAAGGTGCGCTCGATGGCGGCGGTGTCCTCGCCTTCGCGGCGTTCCCTCCCGAAGCCCACGGCGGCCTGCGCCTGCTCGATCGCGCCGGCGTTCGAGGTCATGATGAGGATCACGTTGCGGAAGTCCACCGAGCGGCCGTTATGGTCGGTCAGGGTGCCGTGATCC
>CAZPCU010000212.1:0-4323 GCA_964585075.1 uncultured Rhodobacterales bacterium | reverse complement strand
TCCGCTCCACCGCCCATGGCGACGACGTCGACCGCCCGGTGAAGAAGTCCGACGGCAGCTGGACCTATTTCGCCCCCGACATCGCCTACCACCACGACAAGATCGAGCGCGGCTTCGACCGGCTGATCGACGTCTTCGGCGCCGATCACGGGGGCTACGTGAAGCGGATGAAGGCGGCCGTCTCGGCGCTCTCGGCCGGGCGCGTGCCGCTCGACATCAAGCTCATGCAGCTCGTGAAGCTCTTCAAGGACGGGCAGCCCTTCAAGATGTCGAAGCGCGCGGGCACCTTCGTAACCCTCCGAGACGTGGTGGAGGAGGTGGGCCCGGACGTCACCCGCTTCGTGATGCTGACGCGCAAGAACGACGCCCCGCTCGACTTCGACTTCGACAAGGTGCTCGAACAGTCGAAGGAGAACCCCGTCTTCTACGTGCAGTATGCCCATGCGCGCGTCTGCTCCGTGCTGCGCAAGGCCGCCGGGGCCGGCATCGCCGCGGACGATCCGACGCTCGCCGCCGCCGATCTCTCGATCCTGGATCACGAGGCGGAGCTCGCGCTGGCGCGGAAGATCGCGGAATGGCCGCGCCTCGTGGAGATCGCGGCGCGGGGCTACGAGCCGCATCGCGTGGCCTTCTACCTCTACGAACTGGCGAGCGAGCTGCACAGCCTCTGGAACCGGGGCAACGAGGAGCCCGCGCTGCGCTTCCTGCAGGAGGGCGATTCTGCCACGAGTCAAGCGAAAATCGCCCTGGCGCGCGCCACGGCCGTTGTCATCGCGGCGGGTCTGGGTATCCTTGGGGTGCGCCCGGCGGAAGAGATGCGGTAGCAAAACCGCGCCGCCGACCGGGCAGGGCGGTTTCAACATGACCCGGCGGCACGAACCGCCGGGCGAGCGAGGCAGAGATGAGCTACGAGCAGATGCACGCGGGCGCGCCGTCGCCCGCAAATGGCGAGTCCCCCTCCGAGAGCGACACCGACGCCCCCGGCGGCGCCGCTGTCGTCGGCCGGGCCACCCAGATCGTGGCCGCGCTGGTGTCGCTCGCCCTGCTGGCCGGTGTCGGCGTATGGGGCACTAAGCTGGTTCTCAGGGACGTGAGCGGCGTGCCGGTCGTGCGCGCCGCGGAGGGGCCGATGCGCGTCGCGCCCGAGGAGCCGGGCGGCCAGGCCGCGGCCCACCAGGGGCTCGCCGTCAACGCCGTCGCCGCGAGCGGTACCGCCGCGCCGCCGGCCGAGGAGCTCCTCCTCGCCCCGACCCCGGTGGCGCTCGCCGAGGAAGACCTCGCGCTCGGCGCGCTCGGGGATCCGGGCCCGCGCGCCGCCGCCGAGGACGCGCATCTCGCGGAGGCGCCCGGCGCGGCGCGGGAACCCACCCGCGCGCTTCGGGAGCTCGCCACCCGGATCGGCGCGGAGGAACGGCCCGAGCTCCCCTTCGGGGTCAAGTTCGAGCCCGCCCGCGCGACGCCCGCTCCCGCCGCGCTTCGGGTCGAGGAGCCGGTCGCCGAAGAGCCGGTCGCCGAGGACGCCGCCAAGGCCGTGGACGCCGCTGTCGAGGCGGTGGTCGCCTCTGTCCTGGCCGGGGAGGCCGGCGAAGAGGCCGCGGCCGCACCGGAGGGGGCCGAGACACCCAAGGTCGTGGCGCTGCCCGGCGTGCCTGCGCGCTCGCTGCGCCCGCGCCTCCGTCCGGAGAACCTCGACCTGTCCACGCTCTCCTCCGCGAGCGCGTCCGCTCCGGCGCGCACCGAGGTCGCCGAGGCCGATCCCGGGACGCTGCCGCCCGGCACGCGGCTCGTCCAGCTCGGCGCCTACGAGAGCGCCGAGGTCGCCCGCGCCGAATGGGGCCGTATCGCCGGGCGTTTCGACGCCTATCTCACAGGCAAGACGCGCGTCGTGGAACGCGCCGAGAGCGGCGGCCGGGTGTTCTACCGCCTGCGCGCCATGGGTTTCGAGGACCTCGCCGACGCGCGGCGTTTCTGCGCGGCGCTGATGGCCGCGAACGCCGATTGCATCCCCGTGGTCACGCGGTGACGGCAGCGCCTGCCGGCCGCACGGCGGCGATCTTCGGCTGCGCCGGGCCGCGGCTGTCGGCGGAGGAGGCGCGCTTCTTCCGCGAGACCGATCCCTTCGGCTTCATCCTCTTCGCGCGGAACTGCGAGGGCAGGGATCAGATCCGCGCGCTCACCGGGGCGCTCCGCGAGGCGGTGGGCCGGGACGCGCCGATCCTGATCGACCAGGAGGGCGGCCGGGTGGCGCGCCTGCCGGAAGGCGTCGGCCGGCGCTGGCCGCCGCCCTTCGACGCGGTGCGCGCCGCGGGCGAGCGCGCCGCGGCGATGATGCGGCTCCGCTACCGCCTGATCGCGGCGGAGCTCCGCGCGCTCGGCATCGACGTGAACTGCGCCCCGCTCGCCGACGTGGCGACGCCCGGGACGCATCCGTTCCTTCGGAACCGTTGCTACGGCGAGACGCCCCAAGCGGTCGCCACGATCGCCCGCGCGGTGGCGGAGGGGCTCCTGGAGGGCGGCGTGCTGCCGGTGCTCAAGCATATCCCCGGCCACGGCCGCGCCCGGGCCGACAGCCACCTCGCCCTGCCGCGCATCGAGGCGCCGGCCGAGGCGCTTCGCCCCACGGATTTCGCGCCCTTCGCCGCGCTCGCCGACCTGCCCATGGGGATGACGGCCCATGTCGTCTATGCCGTCCTCGACGAGAGGCCCGCCACGACCTCTCCGGCGATGATCCGGCTCATCCGCGGGGAAATCGGCTTCGCCGGGCTTCTCATGACCGACGACATCTCGATGCAGGCGCTCTCCGGGCCCGTCGGGCAACGCGCCGCCGAGGCGCTTGCCGCAGGCTGCGACGTGGTGCTTCACTGCAACGGCGACGTGGCCGAGATGGAGGCGGTGGCCCAGGCGGCGGGAGAGATGGGCGCGCAGAGCCGGGCGCGCGCCGTCGCCGCGCTGTGCCTGCGCCCGACCGCGCCGCCGCCGGTTGACATTCCCGCCCTCGAGGCGAAGCTCGCAGCCATGCCCGGAGGGATCGGCGATGGATGAAGGCAGCGTCGGGGATGAGAGCGGCGGCGTCGCGGCGCGGCTCGCCGCCGAGGCGCTCATCGTGGACGTCGAGGGCTACGAGGGCCCGCTGGACGTGCTGCTGTCCCTCGCGCGGAGCCAGAAGGTGGACCTGCGCAGGATTTCCGTTCTGGACCTCGCGCAGCAGTATCTCGCCTTCGTGGAGGAGGCGCGCGCCCTGCGCATCGAGCTCGCGGCCGACTACCTCGTGATGGCGGCCTGGCTCGCCTTCCTGAAGTCGCGGCTTCTGCTGCCGCCCGACCCGGAGGAGGAGGGCCCGTCCGGCGAGCAGATGGCGGCGCATCTGGCCTTCCAGCTCGAGCGGCTTCAGGCCATGCGCGAGGCCGCGGCGCAGCTCATGGCGCGGGACCGGCTGGGCCGGGATGTCTTTCCGCGCGGCCTGCCCGAACGGGTGGAGCGGGTGCGGCGGGTGCGCTACACGGCGACTCTCCTCGAGCTCATGCAGGCCTACGCCCGCATCCGCACGCGCGACGAGTTCCGCCCCTGGGCCTTCGACAGGGAAGCGGTCTACACCATGGAGGAGGCGCTGGACCGGCTGCGCGGCATGATCGGCTTCGCGGGCACCTGGACGGACATCTCCGCCTACCTGCCCGAGGGCTGGCGCGACGATCCGGGCCGGCGACGCTCGGCGACGGCGGCGACCTTCGCGGCCACGCTGGAGCTCGCCCGCGAGGGCCGGATCGAGCTTCGCCAGTCGGAGGCCTTTGCACCCATCCAGCTGAGACGGAGACGCGCGCGCGATGAGTGACGAGACGCGCAAGCCGGACGAGGAGGGCGAGGAGGAGCCGGTTCTCTTCGACGCGCCGCCCATGGGCGAACAGGAGCGCATGGTCGAGGCCATGCTCTTCGCGTCCGCCGAACCGGTGTCGGTGCGCGATCTCGCCGAGCGGATGCCGAAGGGATCCGACCCGGCCGAGGCGCTTCAGCACCTCCGCCGCCGCTACGAGGGGCGCGGCGTGCAGCTCGTGCGCGTGGGGGACTCCTGGGCGTTCCGCACCGCGCCGGATCTCGGCTTTCTCATGCAGACGGAGACGGTGGAGACCCGCAAGCTCTCGCGGGCGGCGATCGAGACGCTGGCGATCATCGCCTATCACCAGCCCGTCACCCGCGCCGAGATCGAAGAGATCCGCGGCGTCGCGGTCAGCCGCGGCACGATCGACCAGTTGCTGGAACTGGACTGGATCCGCCTTGGCCGGCGCCGGATGACGCCGGGCCGGCCGGTGACCTTCGTGGTGACCGAGG
>CAZPCU010000211.1:0-4335 GCA_964585075.1 uncultured Rhodobacterales bacterium | reverse complement strand
TCACGGCGTCCGTGGCGCGCAGAAGCTCCACCAGCCGCTCGGTCGCGCCCGCGGCGCGCTGCAATTCGCCCCAGATCTCGGAGAGCGCGCCCACGGAGCCTGCGACCATCACCGAGTAGATCACGAACTGCACCAGCGTGCCTGGCGTCATCCCGCCGCCGCGCACGTCGCGCGCGCCCATCCAGAGCACCCCCACGATCCCGGTGAAGACGAGGAATATGACGATCGCGGTCATCAGCGCGCGCGTCTCGATGCGGCGCCGCGCCGCGTCGAAGCTCTTCTCGGTGACGTCGGCGAACTGGCCGCGGGTCTGTTTTTCCTGCGTGAAGGCCTGCACCGTCTGGACCGATGAGAGCGCCTCGGACGCGCTGCCCGAGGACGCCGCGATCCAGTCCTGGTTCTCCCGTGACAAGGCGCGGAGACGGCGGCCCAGGACGAGGATCGGGAACACCACCGCCGGCACGATCAGAAGCACCATGCCCGTCAGCTTGGGCGAGGTGGCGAGCATGAGCGCGAGACCGCCCACGAAGATCAGCGTGTTGCGAAGCGCGATCGACACCGAGGAGCCGATCACGGAGAGGATCAGCGTGGTGTCCGTGGTGATCCGCGAGAGAACCTCGCCCGTCATCAGCTTCTCGTAGAAGGCGGGGCTCAGGCCGATCACCCGGTCGAAGACGGCCTTCCGGATGTCGGCGACCACCCGCTCGCCGAGGCGGGTGACGAGCATGTAGCGCAGCGCCGAGCCGAGCGCGAAGAGCCCCGCGATGCCGAGGGCGCCGGCGAAATACTGGTCGAGGATGCGCCCGTCCTCGACGCCGAAATTGTCCACCACGCGGCGCACGGCCAGCGGCAGGATCAGCGAGACGACCGCCGTGGCCACCAGCATGACGAGCGCGGCGGCGAGGAGCCCCCTGTAGGGGGCGATGAAGGGCCAGAGCTCGGCGAGGGCGCCGATCCGGCGCGACTTGGCGCGCTCGGCGTCCTGCTTCGGCGGGGCGTCGGCCATGAAGTTCTCCTCCGGGTCCGCCCGTTAATGCCACGCGGGGCGCGGGGGTCAAGCCAAGTCGGGCGGATCGGGAAGCGCGTTGGGTGGAGCGGGCAGCGGGAATCGAACCCGCACCAAGAGCTTGGAAGGCTCGTGTGATACCATTTCACCATGCCCGCGCGGCAATGTTGGTAGGACATGGCGCGCGAGCGGTCAAGGTGGCGGGAGGGCGCCGCCTCAGCCCTCGGCCCCGATGGGCTCGACGAGTTCGGGGCCCGAGGCGCGGTTGGAATTGACCTTGCGATCCACCCGCCAGGCGCGCAGCGTGCCCTCGGGCGCTGGCCGCATCAGCCGCGCGGCGCCGTGCCCCGCCTCGCCGAGCCAGAGCGCCCAGTCGCCGGGGGAAAGGATCACCGGCATCCGGTCATGGATATGCGCGATGTCCGCGCTCGCCGGGCAGGTGACGATGGCGAGGCTGCGCACCGTCTCCGCCCCGTCGGTCCAGTCGCGCCAGATCCCGGCGAAGGCCATCCCGCCCTGGGGGCCCGCGAGATACCAGGGCAGCCGCGCACCGCTCTCGTCCTTCGTCCATTCATAGAAGCCGGAGGCCGGAACGAGGCAACGCCGCTCGCGGGCGGCCCGGGCGAAGGCGGGCTTCTCGGCCACCGTCTCGGCGCGGGCGTTGATGAGAAGCGGCCCGTCCGTCGGCGTCTTGTACCAGTGCGGCAGGAAGCCCCAGCGCATCGCGCCGAGGCGGCGGCCCGTCCCGTCGCGCCAGACGGCGGCCACCGCGTTGGTGGGGCAGATGTTGTAGTTGGGCAGCGGCGGCAGATCGTTGCCGGGCTGCGCCTCGAAGAGCCGCGCCATGGCGTCGGGGGGAAGGGTCAGGGCGTAGCGTCCGCACATGGGGCGCGAGCCTAGCGCGCCCGGCGCCCCCGCTCCAGAGAGACGACGCTCCGGCCCGACCCGAGGCGGGGCCGGGGCGCGGCGGGTCACTTGCGGGTGATGCGGCCCTCTGTGAACGGCGTGTAGGGGCCGTTCTCGGCGAGGTAGTCGGCCACCACCTCCTCCAGCCCCGGCCCGTAGTCGTAGGCGTTCATGGCCGCGCTGGCGAAGACCGAGTAGCCGTCGCCGCCGCCCCGCATGTAGTTGTTGGACACGACGCCGTAGGTGGCCTCGGGGTCGAGCGGCTGCCAGGCGCCGTCCACCATCACCTGCACGTCGCTCACCCGCGCGCCCCGCGCCGCGGCAGGATCGAAGGCGTAGCGCAGCCCCGCCACCTGCGGGAAACGGCCGGCCGCCTCCTCGATCTGGCTCACCCCGTTTTCCAGCGCGGCCAGCACGCCTGCGCCCTCGAGCTGGAAGGTCGCGAGCGTGTTCTGGAAGGGCAGCACCGTCAGCACCTCGCCCATGGTCACGGGGCCCGCGTCGATCGAGGCGCGCAGCCCGCCGCCGTTCTGGATCGCGATCTGGATGCCCTGGTCCCGGACGCGCGCCAGCATGGCGTCGGCCACGAGATTGCCCATCTCGCACTCGCCCGCCCGGCAGCTTCGCCGTTCGCCGTCGATGGCCTCCGCCGTCTCCGCGACGACCCGCGACTTGAGCTCTTCGATGGGCGCGGCGAGCGCGGCCACCCGCGCCGCGATCCCGGCGTCCTCGGGTACCGAGGCGTCGAGCAGCATCGTGTCGCCCTCCGCCGAGACCACGTTCCCGGCCGCGTCGAAGGTGAGTTCGAGATGGCCGAGATACTTGCCGTAGGCGTAGGCGTGCGCGATCGGCACGCCGTTCTCCATCTGCGGGTAGGCGAGCGCGCCCTCGGTCGTGTCCGACATCAGCGTGTGGGAGTGCCCGCCGAGGATGGCGTCGAGCCCCGCGACCTCCGCGGCGATCACGCGGTCCTTGGGCAGGCCCACATGGGTGAGCGCGACGATCCTGTCCACGCCCTCGGCCTCCAGCGTCTCGACCTGCGCGCGAAGGCTCTCGATCTCGTCCTGGAAGATCACGCCGGGCCCGGGGCTCGCGATCTCGGCGGTGTCCGTGGCGAGCGCCGAGACGATGCCGATTCGCTCGCCGGCGGTCTCGATCACCACGGCCCCGCCCACGCGGCCCTTCAGGAGATTGGACCGCGAGAGATCCAGGTTGCCCGCGACCACGGGAAAGCTCACGTTCTCCAGCAGGACGGCGAGCCCCTCGGGGCCGTCGTCGAATTCGTGGTTGCCGACCGCCATGGCGTCGAAGCCGATGCGCTCCATCATCTCGGCCGCGACCTCCCCCTTGTAGGTCGTGTAGAAGAGCGAGCCCTGATACTGGTCGCCGGCGTCGAGAACGAGGAGCGGCGCATCGCCGATCTCCTCCCGCTTGGCCGCGATCGCCGCGGCGAGACGGGCCACGCCCCCGAAGCATTCGCCCGCGGCATCGTCCTCGGCCGAACAGGTGCTGTCGAACCGGTCGATCGGCTCGATGCGGCTGTGGAAATCGTTGATGTGCAGGATATGCAGCGTCGTTTCCGCAGACGCCGCACCGGCCAGGAGCGCGGCAATCGCGGCTCCGCTCAGGACTCGCAGACGCATGGGGGGCTCCCTCGATGGATGGACGCGGGAATAGTGCGGCGCGCACCGCCCGCAGGCAAGCCTGCACGCGCCCGAGCTTGACCGGGCGAGCCGGCTTGGGCATTGGGCGCACATGCTGATCTACAAGATCCTCAGGGCCGCGGAATGGTCCGAGCTCGAAGCGCGGGGGGAGACCCCCGGCGCCCCGGTGGATGTCGCCGACGGCTTCGTGCATTTCTCCACGGCCGAACAGCTCCGCGAGACGGCGGCGAAACACTTCTCCGGCGAGGAGGGGCTCGTTCTGCTGGCGCTCGACTCCGCGCGGCTCGGGGCGGCCCTCCGCTGGGAGCCGTCACGGGGCGGCGCCCTTTTCCCGCATCTCTACGGGCCGCTCCGCCGGGCGGACGTCGCGTGGCACGCCGCCCTGCCCCTCGGCCCGGACGGTCGCCACGTCTTTCCGGAGGGGATCCCGTGAGGGCCGCGGAGCGCGCGGGGCTCACGCTTCTAAGGCGCATGGACCCCGAGACGGCGCATGGCCTCGCGCTGCGCGCGGTGCAGGCCGGAATTGCCCCCGGGCCGGGCATCGTCACCTCGCCGCGGCTTCGCACGCGCGTCGCGGGGCTCGCGCTGGCGAACCCGATCGGGCTCGCCGCCGGGTTCGACAAGAACGCGGCGGCGCTTCACGGGCTGGCGCGCGCGGGTTTCGGCTTTCTCGAGGTGGGCGCGGTGACGCCGCGGCCGCAGCCCGGCAACCCGCGCCCGCGGCTCTTCCGGCTGCCCGAAGCGGGGGCGGTCATCAAC
>CAZPCU010000210.1:0-4346 GCA_964585075.1 uncultured Rhodobacterales bacterium | reverse complement strand
TGGGCAACGCGACGCTGCAGCGCTTCTTCTCGCTGCACTACCTGCTGCCCTTCGTCATCGCCGGGCTCGTGATCGTCCACATCTGGGCGTTCCACACCACGGGCAACAACAACCCGACCGGCGTCGAGGTGCGGCGCAGCTCGAAGGCCGAGGCCGAGAAGGACACGGTGCCGTTCTGGCCCTACTTCGTGATGAAGGATCTCTTCGCGCTCGCGGTGATCTTCACCGTGTTCTTCGCCATCGTGGGCTTCATGCCGAACTACCTCGGCCATCCCGACAACTACATCGAGGCCGACCCGCTGGTGACGCCCGCGCACATCGTGCCCGAGTGGTACTTCCTGCCCTTCTACGCGATCCTGCGCGCCTTCGACGACTCGGTCTGGATCGTCCAGTTCGCGAGCTTCATCACCGGCGGCATCATCGACGCCAAGTTCTTCGGCGTGCTCGCGATGTTCGGCTCCATCATCGTGGTCGCGCTGGTGCCGTGGCTCGACACCTCGAAAGTGCGGTCGGGCCGTTACCGGCCGATGTTCAAGTGGTGGTTCGCCCTGTTCTGCATCGACTTCTTCGTGCTGATGTGGGCAGGCGCGATGCCGGCAGAGGGCATCTATCCGATCATCGCGCTGATCGGCGCCACCTACTGGTTCGCCTTCTTCCTCGTGATCCTGCCGCTGCTCGGCGTGCTGGAGAAGCCGCTGCCGCAGCCGGACACCATCGAGGAGGATTTCAAGGCCCATCTCTCCACCGGCGAGGGCGAGGCGAAGCCGTCCGCCCAGCCCGCCGAGTGAGAAAGGACGTGACCGACATGTTCAAGAAACTCGTACTTTCCGCGGCCCTTTCGCTCGCCGCCACCGGAGCCTTCGCCGCCGGCGGCGCGGGCAAGGTGGAGGATTTCGCCTTCTCCTTCGAGGGACCGTTCGGAACCTACGACCAGGCACAGCTCCAGCGCGGCCTTCAGGTTTACACGCAGGTCTGCGCCTCGTGCCACGGGCTCGAGCACGTGCCGATCCGGACGCTTGCCAACGACACTGGCCCCGGTCTGCCGGAAGCGCAGGTGCGCGCCTATGCCGAGCAGTTCATGGTCAGCGACCCGGCGGCGAACCCGGAACTCGTGGACCCGGATACGGGCGACATCCGTGCGCTCAGGGCCACGGACCATTTCCCGGCGAACGAAGCCCAGGGGGCGCCGGACCTGTCGCTGATGGCCAAGGCGCGGGCCGGCTTCCACGGCCCCTACGGCACAGGGCTCGCGCAGCTCTTCAAGGGAATGGGCGGCGCCGAATACACCGCGTCGCTGCTCCTCGGCTACACCGGCGAAGACAAGGTCGAGGCCGGCGCGGTGCTTTACGAGAACACGGTGATGTCCGGAGGCTGGATCTCGATGGCGCCGCCGCTTTACGAGGGCGCCGTGGAATACATGGACGGCACCCCGGCCACGGAAGAGCAGATGGCCAAGGACGTCGCTGCCTTCCTGATGTGGACGGCCGAGCCCAAGATGATGGAGCGCAAGCAGGCCGGCTTCACCGGCGTGCTCTTCCTCACCATTCTCTCGGTTCTCCTCTACCTCACCAACAAGCGCCTCTGGGCGCCGGTGAAGGCGCGGGCCAAGAAGGGCGAGTGAACGCCGTCACAAAACCCGAAAGGCCAGACCCCCGCGCCCCGGCGCGGGGGTCTGTCTTTGCGTCGCTCACTCCGTTCCGCGGCAGTGCCGCCGGAAGGCGCGCTTCAGAAGATCGAGCTCGTCGCGCAACAGCGCGATCTCCGCGCGGATGTCCTCGTCCAGCGCGTCGCCCGCGACGATGCAGAAGCTCTCCAGCGTCTCGCCGCTCCGGCTGTCGCGGATCAGGAAGGTCTGAACGCCATCGGCGATCGCCGCGGCGGGGACCGGCACCCGGAGAAGCCAGCGCGCGCCGTCCTCCGGGCTCCGTTCGAGCCGCACGCCCTCCACCGGCCGCGTCTCGTGGAGCACCTCGATCTCGGGCGGCGCGGAGGCGCCCGTCACGATACCCTCCCAGACGCCCCCGGCGAGCCGCGTCCTGGTGATCGTCAGCGTTCCCATGCCGCTCCCTCAGAACTCCGCCCGGACGCGGCGCGTCAGAGCCACCTCGCGCACCAGTATCTGCGACATCTCGGGGCGCTCGAAGATCAGGTCGAGCCAGAGCCGTTCGGTCCGCCGCTCGTTGAGACGCGTGTAGGCGAGATCGAACTCCGCGACGGCGGACCCCTCTCCCAACTGCAGCTCCCGCGCCACCTGCTCGGTGTTCGGCCCGTGCCGGATGTTGAGCCGGGCGAAGGCTTCGAGCGGCCGCTCGGTCTCGATGACGGCGTCCGCCACCACGACGTGGCGCTTGCGCAAGCCCTGCGCCGCCTCCTGGGGCAGTTCGATGGCGAGCGAGAGATAGCTTCCCTCGAACCCGAACACGTCGATCTGGAGCCCGTGAAGGGCGCGCCGCCCTTCGGGAGGGTTTCGGACCTGGCGCAACGCGATCTCGGAGCGCGGGCAGTCGTGGAAAAGCCGCGTCTCGGAGCCGAGCCAGATCCCGGCCGGTGCCGGGGCGCGGCCGATATCGGGCAGCGGGCCGCTCCAGATCTCGGGCCGCCAGGCCCAGTCCGTTCCCGGAGGACGCATGGGAGCGGTCGCGCCGCCGCCCATACGGGCGAGGCGGCCGTCGGCCACGTGGACAAGGCGGTCGAGATGGCGGCGCAGGTCTCGCGCGGCGCGGAGTTGGCGGCGCAGTTCCGCGGGCTCGGCGCTTTCGGCGCCGCGCGCCGCGCGCGCCCATGCCCGGACCGCGCGTCGCCGTGTCAGCCCGTCGAGAAAGCCGCCCTCGCCTGCCATGTCGTCCCCCGGCCGGAATTCTGCCACTTCTGATAGCGCAGAAATCCTGTCAGGTGAACAAATCCCGGATCGCCGCGAAGGGTCCTGCCCGGGCCGGCCGGGCGGCAGGGGTTTCTTGCCCGGCATTTCCCGGCTCCGCGCCGCGCAGGCGTGCCGCGACGGCCGAGAGCAGGGCGCCGCCCCGCTCTCCGGCCACGGGGCTTTCCATGGGAGCGTAGGCCGCGAGCCCGATGACCCGCCCGGCCGACACCGTCGCGCCGCGCCAGTGCCGGGGATCTCCCCCGGGCAGCACCTCGTCTCCGCCCTCGCCCAGATGGACGAGCGCCAGCGCGCCGTCGGTCCGCATGTCGAGCACGCGATCGGCGCCCGCGGCGGCGGCCAGGGCGCGGGCGTCCGGGGCCGGAAGCGCCGGATCCTCGGCCGACACGGTGACCGTCACCAGCGCGGGCGGAACGTTCCGGCCGCGCGCGCCGCCCTCCTCGAGGCTCGCGCAGCTCGCGATCAGCACGAAGCTCGCCGCGTCGCTGTCCCGCGTGGCGCTCGAATCGATGCAGTAGCCCGGCGGCGCGGACACCGTGACGGCCCCGCCCGCGACCGTGACCTCCCGGGGCGCGGCGGTGCCGGCGCTGCCGGTGGCGCCGCAGCCCGCCGTCGTCAGCGCGAGGACGCCCAGCGCCGCCCGGAGGCCGGCGCTAGAGATCCATGTAGACATGCTTCTCGGCTTTGCCGCCCGGATGGGTGACCGCGCCCTTGTAGGTCTCGCCCACGATCTGCGCGTATTTCCAGAGGGCGCCGGTGGCGTAGATGGTCTCGCGCGGACCCTCCCAGGCGCCGCGGCGCGCCTCGAGCTCCGCGTCGGACAGATCCACGCTCAGCGCGCCCTCGATCGCGTCGATGGTGATCATGTCGCCGTCGCGGATGAGCGCGATCGGCCCGCCTTGCGCGGCCTCGGGGCCGACATGGCCGACGCAGAAGCCGCGCGTCGCGCCCGAGAAGCGGCCGTCGGTGATGAGCGCCACCTTCTTGCCCATGCCCTGGCCGGACAGCGCGGCGGTGGTGGCCAGCATCTCGCGCATGCCCGGGCCGCCGGCGGGGCCCTCGTTGCGGATGACGATCACCTCGCCCTCCTTGTATTCGCGCGCCTTCACGGCGGCGAAGGCGTCTTCCTCGCACTCGAAGACGCGCGCCGGGCCGGTGAAGCGCTGCTCCTCCTCGGGCATGCCGGCGACCTTCACGATGGCGCCCTGGGGCGCGAGGTTGCCCTTCAGCCCGACAACGCCGCCCGTCCTGGTGATGGGAGTCTCGACGGGATAGATCACGCGGCCGTCGGCCTCACGTTCGATCAGGTCCAGCTCCTCGCCGATGGAGCGGCCGGTGACGGTCAGGCAGTCCTCGTGCATGAGGCCGGCCTTGCGGAGTTCCTTCATCACCACGGGCACGCCGCCCACCTCGTAGAGATCCTTGGCGACATACTGCCCGCCGGGCTTCAGATCCACGAAATAGGGCG
>CAZPCU010000209.1:0-4371 GCA_964585075.1 uncultured Rhodobacterales bacterium | reverse complement strand
CGCGAGGACCTGATGGCGGGCGGCTGCGCGCTCGTCTCCTGCTTCATCCGCGAGCCCGAATTCGTGGGCCAGACGAAGGACCGCCTCGCCACCGCCGAGGCCGCGAAGCTGGTGGAAGGCGCGGTGCGCGACCATTTCGACAACTGGCTCGCCGCCGACACCAAAAGCGCGGGCGCGATCCTCGATTTCCTCGTCCTGCGCGCCGAGGAACGGCTGCGCCGCAAGCAGGAGAAGGAGACCGCGCGCAAGTCGGCCACCCGCAAGCTGCGCCTGCCCGGCAAGCTCGTGGACTGCACCGCGACGGCGCGCGACGGCACGGAGATCTTCATCGTCGAGGGCGACAGCGCGGGCGGCTCGGCCAAGGCCGCGCGCAACCGCGAGACGCAGGCGCTCCTGCCGCTCCGGGGCAAGATCCTGAACGTGCTGGGCGCGGCCTCGTCCAAGCTCGGCTCGAACGCCGAGATCTCGGACCTCTCCCAGGCCCTCGGCGTGGGGCTCGGCACGAAGTTCCGCCTCGACGACCTGCGCTACGACAAGGTCATCATCATGACCGACGCCGACGTGGACGGCGCGCATATCGCCTCGCTTCTCATGACCTTCTTCTTCACGCAGATGCGCCCCATGATCGACGCCGGCCACCTCTACCTCGCCTGCCCGCCGCTCTACCGGCTCACCCAGGGCGCGAAGCGCGTCTACGCCCTCGACGAGGCCGAGCGGGAGGACTGGCTCCGCCGCGGGCTCGGCGGCAAGGGGAAGATCGAGGTCTCGCGCTTCAAGGGCCTCGGCGAGATGGACGCCAAGGACCTCAAGGAGACGACGATGGACCCGGCCTCGCGCCGGCTGATCCGCGTCACCATCGACGAGGACGAGCCCGGCGAGACGGGCGACCTCGTGGAGCGGCTCATGGGCAAGAAGCCGGAACTGCGCTTCCAGTACATCAGCGAAAACGCGCGGTTCGTGGAAGAGCTGGACGTGTAACCGGCGCGGCCGACACGCGGCTTGCCGCGCCGCCCCCACCGAATCCTTGCCGCCCCCGTCCCCTCGGCTAACCTCGCCGCCATGCGCGCCGTTCTCCTTCTCGCCCTCCTCCTTCTGGCCGCCTGCGGGCGGCCGCTGACGGAGGGCGAGCGGGCGCTGGCGCGGGTCACCCATGGCGACGCGCTCGAACTCGACCGCATCCGCTTCCACGACGGCGCGCTCGTGGGCTCCTATGTCTGGGAGCGGCCGGCGCGGCCCCGCACCTCCTGCCGCGAGCGGATCTGGCCGCCCGGCCGGCCCGGCGAGCTGGTGGAGGTCTCACCCGGCGCCATCGCGCTTTTCAACCGCGTCTTCTACCGGACGGACCTCTACCGGCCCGACTACGCGCCCGGCTTCCCCGACCGCATCTTCCTCGCCGAGGCGATGCTCTTCGCCCACGAGCTCACCCATGTCTGGCAGTGGCAGAACCGCGCGCGGACGGGCTACCACCCGTTCCTCGCCGCGCGGGAGCACACGCGCTCCCCCGACCCCTATCTCTTCGAGTCCGAGACGGCCGACTTCCTCTCCTACGGCTACGAGCAGCAGGGCGCGATCATGGAGGAATATGTCTGCTGCACGGTGCTCGACCCCGACGCGCCGCGCACCGGGCGGCTTCGCCGGATGCTCTCGCGCGAGATCCCCGTGGGCGACCTCGACGCCGCGCTCGGCGAGGCGCAGGTGATCGTGCCCTGGGCCGGGGTCGAGGCCCGCGGGATCTGCTCGGACTAGCCGTCCGCCTGCACGCTCCGGAGCCAGGCCAAGAGATCGGCGAGCGGCTCGGACGTCATGATCGGCTGGCCGGAGGGCGCCTTGATCGCCACCGACGGGCCGCCCTCGAAGAAGTCTCCGTAAACCGGCATCGGGCTGCCATGGGCCACCAGCGGGTCGCGCCCGTCGATGCGCTTGACCACGCGCTCGACCGGGAACGCGCCGCCGTTGCCCGCGGAAAGACGGGTAAGGTCGGTGGGCTTGATGGTCAGCACGCCGCGCATCGGCCCGTCGCCGAGCGCGTCCATGCCATGGCAGCTCGCGCAATGGGTGCGGTAGAGGGCCTGCCCCGCATCCGGGTCTTCGGCGGCGAGCGGCGCGGCCGTGAGGCCGAGGGCGAAACTCAGGGCGATCTTGGCGTTCCGGCGCATGGGCGTTTCCTCCGGGTGTCGGGTCATCTCTGGATGCTTTCAAGATACACGAGAAGCGCGGCGAGCGGGCGCGGCACCGGCGACATCACGCCGTCGCCCGTGTCCACCGGCACGGTCTCGCCGCGGAGAAGGCGCCCGAACTCGGGCATGTCGGGCCCCTGCGCCTTGTCCCCGCGGGTATAGCCGTCGATCGTGGAGAGCACCTCGACGCGCGGGAAGCTCCCGTCCGCCCGCGCCGCGATCCGGGTGAGGTCCGGCGGCGCGGGGCGCAGATCCTCGGCGAGCGGCCCGCCGCCGCGCCCTCCGGGCCCATGGCAGACCGCGCAGTTCTCGGCGAAGAGCGCCGCGCCCTCCTCGGGCTCGGGCATGGCGGTCATCGCGCCGCAGGCGACGAGCGCGGCGGGCGCGAGGGCGAGCGCGGCGAGGCGAAGATCGGGCAAGGTCGGCATCAGCTCTCCTGCAGGGTTTCGAGATAGGCGTTGAGCGCGATGAGCGCAGAAGGCGCGGCGACCTCGCGGCCGTCGGGCGCGGTCCATGGCCGCGCATCGCCCTCGAGGAGCGGGCCGAAGCCCGGCATCGGCGCGGCGCTGCCCTGCCCCGGGTGGCCGTAGATCCGCGCCATGACCCGCCCGGCGGGCCACGCGCCGCCATCGGCCGCGGCGAGGCGGGTAAGGTCGGCGGGCGCCACCGGAAGCTCTGCGGCGAGCGGGCCGTCGCCCCGGCCCCCGGCCCCGTGGCAGACCGTGCAATACTGGCCGTAAAGCGCCTGGCCCCGTGTCACCTCGGGCGCGGGCGCGGGGGCGGCGCAGGCCGCGAGCGCCAGGGCGGCGCCGAGCGCGGGCCAGGGCTGGGTCATGCCTGCTCCTCCTCCTGGTGTTTTCCGCGAGCTTCCGGGGCCGCGCGGGGCAAATCATTGATCCGCATCATAACCCCGTGACAAGCCCCGCGCGAGAGGCGATGCTCGCGCCCGCGACGACGGGGAGGCGAGAGGCGATGCTGAACACGGGCGAGATGGAGGACATCCTCGCGGAGAACTTCGCGCCCTGGGTGAAGGCGCTCGCGCCCTCGGTGGAAAGCGTCTCGCCCGGCGCGGTGCGGCTCCGGATGCCGGTGACGCCCGAGATCGCCCGCGTGGGCGGCATCGTCTCCGGCCAGGCGCTCGCCGCGCTCGCAGACACGGCGATGGTGCTCGCCGCCTGCGCGCAGGCGGGCCGCTTCCTGCCGGTGGCCACCACGAACCTCGACCTGCAGTTCCTCCGCCCCGGCGGCGGCGAGGCCATTCTCTGCGAGGCCGGGATCGTGCGCGCGGGCCGGGCGCTCGTCTTCGCCCGCGCCACGCTCACGGCAGAGCCCGCCGGGAAGGCCGTGGCCGCGGCCACGGCCACGTTCTACGCCCCCTGACCCGCGGGAGCCGCGATGCGTCGCGCAGGTGCGCCATCTCAGGCGATGCGTCCCGCGTCGAGGTGGAGGCGGCGGTCCATGCGGGCGGCGAGTTCCAGATTGTGGGTGGCGATCAGCGCGGCGAGACCCGTCTCGCGCACGAGGACCATGAGCGCGGCGAAGACCCGGTCCGAGGTCTCGGGGTCTAGGTTGCCGGTGGGCTCGTCCGCGAGCAGGAGCCGCGGCGCGTTGGCCAGCGCCCGGCAGAAGGCCACGCGCTGCTGTTCGCCGCCCGAAAGCTCGGCCGGGCGATGGCCCGCGCGCGCCGCCACGCCGACGCGCCCAAGCAGCATCTCGCCGCGCGCCCGCGCCTCGGCCATGCCTGCGCCGTTGACCAACTGCGGCAATACGACGTTTTCGAGCGCGGAGAACTCGGGCAGCAGGTGGTGGAACTGGTAGATGAACCCGACCTTCTCGCGCCGCACCCGGGTGCGCGCCCGGTCGGAAGCGTCGGTCATGTCGTTGCCGGCGATCCGCACCCGGCCCGCGTCGGGCGTATCGAGAAGCCCGGCGATGTGCAGAAGGGTGGACTTGCCTCCGCCCGAAGGCGCCACCAGCGCCACCACCTCGCCGGGCGCCAGCGCGAGCGACGCCCCGCGCAGCACGTTCACCTCCCCGGGCTTGCCCTGGTTGTAGATCTTTTCAACACCGTCAAGCGCCAGCACCGGTTCACTCATAGCGCAGTGCCTCCACCGGGTTCATCCGCGCCGCGCGCCGGGCGGGCAGCAGCGTGACGAGGAACGACAAGGTGAGCGAAAGCGCCACCGCCGAGCCC
>CAZPCU010000208.1:0-4377 GCA_964585075.1 uncultured Rhodobacterales bacterium | reverse complement strand
TCGGCCGCGCCCGCGTACGGCGCGAAGAGCCCCTTGAGCCACCCGCGGAAGTCCTTGCGCCACGCCGCGAAGGCCGGGCGGTCCGCGCCGGCGAAGCGCCTCGCGCGCGGCAGGGCGCGGACGGCGTCCATCCAGTCCTCGGAGGTCAGAAGCGGCGGCTTCGGGTCGGGCATGGGCGGGTCTCCTCGCTTGGTCGGAAAGGGAGGTATGCCGCGCCGCGCCCGACCGCAAGCCAGGCGCGACCCGGGACGGCGCGTGAAAGGGCCGCGCCGGTCGGGACGGCGCGGCCCGGAGCAGGATGTCCGGCGCGGCTACTGGATGCGCTGGCCGTTGGCGAGGACCTGTCCCTCGCCGTTGATGGTGATGTTGGACTCGAGCACGTCGTCGCCCGCGGGAACGGCGAACATGCTGAGCATCATGCGCGTGCCCACGGCCTGCTCCTCGGGCAGGAGGCCCATCGCCACCAGCGTGTCGATGAGCGCGTTCGCGCCGGCGAGGCGTAGGTCGAGGGACCCTTCGGGCCGCGGCATGCCGTTGAAGGTCTCGGTGTCCGTGTTGTCGAAGGTGAACGCGCCCTCGCCGGTGAGCTCGGCGCCCGCGGCGCGGACCTCGAGGCTGTTGAGTGTCAGCGCCTCGAGCTGGCCGGGCTCGTCCATCTCTTCCATCGCCGCCGGGTCGAACACGTCCACCAGCACGCGGCCGAGCCCGTCGAGATCGAGCGAGACGGTGGCGGGGTCGCGGGGCAGCATCTGGCCCGGGTCGAAGATGTTCCAGAGCCCGTCCGACATGGTGAAGTCCCCGAGCGTGAGGCCGACCGAGAAAGCGCGCGGCTCCTCGGACGGGGTGAGCGGCACCGCGAAGGACAGCGCCGTCCGGTCCATCCGGAAATCCACCGGGAAGGGAAGCTCGGCGCTCTCGACGCTGATCTCGGTGCCGCGGCCGGTGATCTCGTAGGAGAAGCGCTCGGCGTCGAGCGCGACGGCGAGCCCGCCTTGGGCGGCGCGGGTCGTGCCGCGCACCGTGTCGCCCGCCTCCTCGAAGGAGAACTCGGAGGCGCCGCCGGTATAGCCGAGGCTGCCCTCGACGGCATAGCCTTGCCGGAACGCGGCCGACATGTCGTTGGGGTCCATGCTCTCGGGGATGCGCGCGACCGACTCCGAGGTCAGCGAGTCGAGGCTTCCCTTGATCATCAGCCGGCCGCCGCTGTCGCTTTCGAAATCGGCGAAGCTCACGTCGTAATCGAGGCGGTCCACCGCCTGGGTCTGTTCGACGGCGCGAAGCGGTCCGCTTCCGACCATCGCGGTGCCGCTCAGGCCGGTGATCGTCAGATCGGCGCGGGCATCGTCGGGCGGCAGCATCTCGCCGTCCACGACGACCTCCGCGAGGGAGAGGCCCACGCGCTCGGCCCCGTAGACGTAGCGCATGCTGTCGCCAGGGTCCCCGGAGACGACGATCTCGAGGCCGGTCTGGGAGAGGTCGATCCGCACGTCCGCCGCAGGCTCGTCCTCGGGCCGCGCCACGACATGGATGGGCATGGTTTCGGGGTAGCTGATCGTGACGGTGCCGTCGCCGTTCTCGACGAAGCGGAGCTCTGGCAGGGATATCTCCACCTCGCCCTCGTCCTCGGGCAGCTCGAGCGCCATCGTCATGTCGCGGACGGTCAGCGTATCGCCGGCGGTCGAGTCGCTCGCCGTGACGCTGTAACCCATGTCCTCCATGTAGCCCCGCATGTCCTCCCAGACCTGGCGGGCGGTGACGTCGGCGTTCGCGCCGCTGGCGGCGATGGCGGCGACGAGGGCGGCGAGGCCGCCGCGCACTGTGTTCACGCGCATCCTGAAAAACCTCTCCTGCGTGTCTTCTCTGGCCAAGCGTCCTCCCCGGCAGCGGCGAGGTCAAGCCCGAAGCGGCGGGGTGGACCTTGGCCCTGCCCACCCGTATCAACCCGAGGCGACAGGAGCGCGACATCGCGGGGAGGCATTCATGAGCGGACTGGAGGGAAAGGCGGTCATGATCACCGGCGCGAGCCGGGGCATCGGCGCCGCCGCGGCGCGCGCCTTCGCCGCCGAGGGCGCGAAGGTGGCGCTTCTCGCGCGGAGCGAGCGGGACATCGCCGAGCTGGCCGGCGAGATCGGCCCCGACGCCATCGCGGTGCCCTGCAACGTCGCGCGCTACCTCGAGGTGGAAGCGGCGGTGGGCGCCTGCCTGCAAGCCTTCGGCCGACTGGACGTGCTGGTGAACAATGCCGGGGTGATCGAGCCCATCTCGCCCATGGCCGAGGCTGACCCGGACGCCTGGGGGCAGGCCGTGGCGATCAACCTCAACGGCGTCTTCCACGGGATGCGCGCGGCGATGCCGGTCATGATGGAGGCGGGCGGCGGCACGATCCTGACGGTGAGTTCGGGCGCGGCCCGCAACCCCCTGGAAGGCTGGAGCCACTACTGCGCCTCCAAGGCGGGTGCCGCGATGCTGACCCGCTGCGCCGACACCGAAGGCCGCGCCCGCGGCATCCGCGCCATGGGCCTCAGCCCCGGCACGGTGGCGACAGAGATGCAGCGCGAGATCAAGGCGAGCGGGATCAACCCGGTGAGCGCGCTCGACTGGTCCGAGCACATCCCGCCCGAATGGCCCGCCCGCGCGCTGGTCTGGATGTGCGGGGCCGAGGCCGATCCCTGGATCGGCGAGGAGATCAGCCTGCGCGATCCCGACATCCGCGCGAAGTTGGGCCTTTCATGATCCGGGTGACGCGCGAGGGCGGGTTCTGGACCGCCGTGATCGACCGGCCCGAGAAGGCCAATTCGCTGACCCTGGAGATGCTGCAGGATCTCGCCGAGTTCGCCGAGGCCGCGAATGCGGACGGCGCGCGGGCGCTCGTCCTGACCGGGGCGGGGCGCGTGTTCTCGGCGGGGGCGGACCTCGAGGAGGCGCGCGCGGGGCTCGCCACCTCGCCGGTCTGGGAGCGGCTTTCGGCGGCCGTCGCCGGGTTTCCGGGGCTCTCCATCGCCGCGCTCAACGGCACGCTGGCCGGGGGCGCCTTCGGCATGGCGCTCGCCTGCGACCTTCGCCTCGCCGTGCCCGAGGCGAAGTTCTTCTACCCGGTGATGAAGCTCGGCTTCCTGCCCCAGCCCTCCGATCCCGGACGGCTCGCCGCGCTCGTGGGGCCGGCGCGCGCGAAGCTCCTGCTCATGGGCGGCGCGAAGATCGGCGCCGAGGAGGCGCTGGCCTTCGGGCTCGTCGATCGTGTCCTGCCCGCCGATGAACTCATGGACGCGGCGCACGCCCTCGCCGCGGACACGCTCGCCGCCGCGCCCGAGCATGCCCGCGCCATAAAGGATCTCTGCCGCTAGCGCCGCCGCCGGGGGCCGGGGGACCGGGAATGGAACCCGGGCGGGCGCTTCGCCACCCAGGCGATGAACTTCGCGAGGCGCGGATGCGCGCGGAGGGCCTCGATCGTCGCGTAGTCCCGCGCAAGCTCGGCCTCGGTCAGCGTGGCGTGGATCTCGTTGTGGCAGATCTGGTGCAGAAGCACCGTGGGTCCGCCCTTGCCGCCCTTCAGCTTCGGCACGAGGTGGTGCAGGCTTTGCCGCGCGCCAGGCGGGATCGGGCGGCCGCAGAGCGGGCAGACGGGATCGGGCGCGGTGTCGGTCATGGGCGCAGAGCATGGTTCGCGCCGCGGAAAGGGCAAGGAAGCGATGGAGCGGATCGAGGCGCTGGTGGTGGGCGCGGGACCCGCAGGGCTGATGGCGGCCGAGGAACTCGCCCGCGCGGGCCGCGCCGTCGTTGTCGCCGAGGCGAAGCCGTCGGTCGCCCGGAAGTTCCTGATGGCGGGCAAGTCGGGGCTGAACCTCACCAAGGCCGAAGCGTTCCCGCGCTTCCTGGCCGCCTACGGCGCGGCGGCGGACCCGCTGCGCCCGATGCTGGAGGCCTTCGGCCCCGAGGAGGTCATGCGCTGGGCCGAAGGGCTCGGCCAGCCGCTCTTCACCGGTTCGTCGGGGCGCGTCTTCCCCGAGGCGATGAAGGCCTCGCCGCTCCTGCGCGCCTGGCTCGCCCGGCTCGACGGGCTCGGCGCGGCGCGCCGGGTGCGCTGGCGCTGGGCGGGCTGGCAGGGCGCGGCGCTCCGGTTCGAGACGCCCGACGGGCCGCGCCTTGTCGCGGCGGAGCGCACCGTGCTGGCCCTCGGCGGCGCGAGCTGGGCCCGGCTCGGCTCGGACGGGGCCTGGGCGCCATGGCTCGCCGGGCGAGGCGTTACGGTGGCGCCCTTCGCGCCCTCCAACGCCGCGCTTCGGGTTGAATGGTCGGCGCATATGGCGCGGCATTTCGGACGGCCCGTCAAGCCGCTCGCCCTTTCCTCCGGCGGCCGGCGGGTGCGGGGCGAGGCGG
>CAZPCU010000207.1:0-4397 GCA_964585075.1 uncultured Rhodobacterales bacterium | reverse complement strand
CCTGATCTTCACCGCCGGGCTGATCGGCGGCGGGCTGGGCTTCCTGTGGTACAACGCGCCGCCCGCGGCCGTCTTCATGGGCGACACGGGAAGCCTCGCGCTGGGCGGGGCGCTGGGCGCCATCGCGGTGGCCACCAAACACGAGATCGTGCTGGCCATCGTCGGCGGCCTTTTCGTGGTCGAGGCATTGTCGGTCATCATTCAGGTGCTTTACTTCAAGCGCACCGGAAAGCGCGTCTTCCTCATGGCGCCGATCCATCACCACTACGAGAAGAAGGGCTGGGCGGAGTCGACCATCGTGATCCGCTTCTGGATCATCTCGCTGATCCTCGCGGTGATCGGGCTGGCCACGCTCAAGGTGCGCTGATGCGCGCGCGGCGCGCCATGACGGAGGCCGCAAGGGGGGCTCCGCCCCCGTCGCGCGCGGGGCGCGCGCGACTCCCCCGGGGTATTTCCGGCAAGAGGAAGATGCTGACCGGCGCTCCGCTGCGGCCTGCGGCCCGGGGGCAGGCATGATCCCCGTCGGCGGATTCGCCGGCCAGCGTGTGGCGATCCTGGGGCTCGGCCGCTCGGGGCGGGCCGCGGCGCGCAGCCTCGCGGCCGGGGGCGCCGAGCCGCTTCTCTGGGACGACAGCCC
Organism: uncultured Rhodobacterales bacterium; assembly: GCA_964585075.1. GTDB lineage: Bacteria > Pseudomonadota > Alphaproteobacteria > Rhodobacterales > Rhodobacteraceae > Rhodosalinus. Next base: position 3,760 of record CAZPCU010000207.1, on the reverse strand, counting down.
CGAGGCCCGGGCGCGCGCCGAGGCGGAGGGTTTCCCGCTCCACGATCTCTCCCGCGAGGGCGCCCTGGACGGCGTCGCGCGGCTCGTGCTCTCGCCGGGCATCCCGCATCTCTACCCCGCGCCGCATCCCGTCGTCGTGGCCGCCCAGGCGGCGGGCGTGCCCGTGGACAACGACGTGGGCCTTTTCTTCGCCTCGCTCGGGCGCGGCGACTGGGACGGCTTCGACACGCCGCCGCGGGTGGTGGCCGTCACCGGTTCGAACGGGAAATCCACCACCTCCGCGCTCATCCACCACATCCTGCGGGAGGCCGGCCGGCCTGCGCAGCTCGCCGGCAACATCGGGCGCGCGGTGCTCGACATCGACCCGCCGGGCGAGGCGGAGGTGATCGTGCTCGAGCTCTCCTCCTACCAGACCGAGCTCGCCCGCGCGCTCACGCCCGACGTCGCCGTCTTCACCAACCTGACCCCGGACCATCTCGACCGCCACGGCGGGCTCGGCGGCTACTTCGCCGCCAAGCGCCGCCTTTTCGCCGAAGGCGGGCCGGACCGCGCCGTGATCGGGGTGGACGAGCCCGAAGGCCGCTTCCTCGCCGGTCAGCTCGCCGAGGCGCCCGGGGACGACCGGGTGATCCGGGTCTCGGCCGGCGGCAGGCTCGCCGGCCCGGGCTGGGCCGTCTTCGCGCGCAAGGGGTTCCTGGCCGAGTGGCGCAAGGGGCGGCAGGTCGCCTCGGTGGACCTGCGCGGGATCAAGGGCCTGCCCGGCGGGCACAATCACCAGAACGCCTGCGCGGCCTATGCCGCGGCGCGCGCGCTCGGGCTCGGCCCGCGCCGGATCGAGGCGGGGCTCGCGAGTTTCGCGGGCCTGCCGCATCGCAGCCAGGTGATCGCCGAGGCGGGCGGGGTCACCTACGTGAACGACTCCAAGGCCACCAACGTGGACAGCGCCGCCCGCGCCCTCGCCGCCTTCCCGCGCATCCGCTGGATCTGCGGCGGGCTGGAGAAGGAGGGCGGGCTCTCGGCGCTCGAGGGACGCATGGGCGCGGTGGTGAAGGCCTACGTCATCGGGCGCGAGGCGGAGCGCTTCGCGCTCGCGCTCAAGGGCGTGGAGACGGAGGTCTGCAAGGCGATGGCCCGCGCGGTGGCGCGCGCCATGGAAGAGGCAGAGCCGGGCGACACCGTGCTCCTGGCGCCCGCCGCGGCGAGCTTCGACCAGTACGACAACTTCGAGAAGCGCGGCGAGGATTTCGTGGCCGAGGTCCGGGCGCGGCTCGGCTGAGCCGGGGCCGCCGCGCGCGGCCGGTCTTTGCACTGGCGCGGCGGCCCGGTTTTCGTTACCCTTCCGCCCAAGCCCCGCCAAAAGGGGCAAGAGGCAGAGGCAGCGAGCGGCAGGACCCATGACGGACATGGTCTACGGCTCCGTTCCCGTCCGGGACGGCGAGCCCATCCTTTCCAAGTGGTGGCGCACCGTGGATCGCTGGACGATCTCCTGCGTCCTCATCCTCTTCGGCATCGGGATGCTCCTGGGCTTCGCGGCCTCGCCGCCGCTCGCCGCGCGGAACGGCTTCGACGCCTTCCACTACGTCGAGCGCCAGGCAGTGTTCGGCGTGACCGCCCTCGTCGCCATGCTGGTCGTCTCGATGCTGAGCCCGCATACCGTGCGCCGCCTCGCGGTGCTGGGCTTTCTCGTGTCCTACGTGGCGCTCTTTCTGCTGCCGTTCTTCGGCACCGATTTCGGAAAGGGCGCGGTGCGCTGGTACTCGCTCGGCTTCGCCTCGGTGCAGCCGTCGGAGTTCCTGAAGCCCGCCTTCGTCGTGGTCACCGCCTGGCTCGTCGCCGCGAGCCAGGAGATCAACGGCCCGCCCGGGCGGGCGTGGTCCTTCGCGCTCACCGTCAGCATCGTGCTCATGCTCGCGCTTCAGCCGGATTTCGGGCAGGCGGCGCTCGTGCTCTTCGGCTGGGGGGTGATCTACTTCGTGGCCGGCGCGCCGCTCGTCATCCTCGGGGCGATCGCGGGGGCGGTGGTCATCGCCGGATCCGTCGCCTATTCGAGCTCCGAGCACTTCGCGCGCCGGATTGACGGTTTCCTCGCCCCCGAGGTCGATCCCACCACCCAGCTCGGCTTCGCCACCAACGCGATCCGGGAAGGCGGCTTCCTCGGCGTGGGCGTGGGCGAGGGGCAGGTGAAATGGTCGCTGCCCGACGCGCACACCGACTTCATCATCGCGGTGGCGGCCGAAGAATACGGGCTGGTGCTGGTGCTGGTGCTGATCGCGCTCTACGCCGCGGTGGTGATCCGCGCCTTCTCGCGGCTGATGCGCGAGCGCGACCCCTTCATCCGCCTCGCCGGATCCGGGCTCGCGGCGATGTTCGGGGTGCAGGCGATGATCAACATGGGCGTGGCGGTGCGGCTTCTTCCGGCCAAGGGCATGACGCTGCCCTTCGTGAGCTACGGCGGCTCCTCCATCATCGCCACGGGCATCGCCATGGGCATGCTGCTCGCCTTCACGCGGACCCGCCCCCAGGGCGAGATCGGCGACCTGCTGCGAGGCCGGCTGCGGTGAGCGCCGCGCCGCTTCTCGTCATGGCCGCGGGCGGCACGGGCGGGCACATGTTTCCCGCCCAGGCGCTCGCCGAGGAGATGCTGCGCCGGGGCTGGCGCGTGAAGCTCTCGACCGATGCGCGCGGCGCGCGCTACACGGGCGGCTTCCCGCACAGCGTCGAGATCGAGGAGATCGCGAGCGCGAGCTTCGCGCGCGGCGGCGCGCTGGCCAGGGCCGCGGCTCCCTTCCGCATCGCCGGCGGCGTGGCCTCCGCGATCCTCGCCATGCGCGCCGACCGGCCGCATGTCGTGGTGGGCTTCGGCGGCTATCCCACGATCCCGGCCCTGTCGGCGGCGCTCGCGCTCGGCATCCCGCGCATGATCCACGAGCAGAACGGCGTGCCCGGCCGGGTGAACCGGATCTTCGCCAGGCGCGTGGACGCCGTCGCCTGCGGCGCCTGGCCCACGGAGCTGCCGGAGGGCATCGAGGGCATCCATGTCGGCAACCCGGTGCGCCGGGCCGTCGCGGAACGCGCGGGCGCGCCCTACATCCCGCCCGGCGACTACCCCGTCTCGCTTCTCGTGATCGGCGGCAGCCAGGGCGCGCGCATCCTCTCGGACACGGTGCCCGCCGCGGTGGCGCGGCTGCCCGAGGCGCTGCGTGGCCGGCTCCGCGTGAGCCACCAGGCCCGGGAGGAGGACCGCGCGCGCGTGGAGGGCTTCTACGCCGGGCACGGAATCGCCGCCGAGGTGCGCCCCTTCTTCAACGACGTGCCCCGCCGGATGAGCGAGGCGCAGCTCGTCATCAGCCGCGCCGGCGCGTCTTCCATCGCCGACATCGCGGCGATCGGCCGCCCGGCGATCCTCGTGCCCTACGCGGCGGCGGCGGCGGATCACCAGACGGCGAACGCCCGCGGGCTCACCGAGGCGGGCGGCGCGATCCGCATCCCCGAATCCCGGCTTTCCGCCGAAAGCCTGGCCGAGCAGATCCGGCTGGTGCTGGACAATCCCGACGGGGCGTCGCAGATGGCGGCCTCCGCGCTTTCCTGCGCGGTGCCCGACGCGGTGGAGCGCCTCGCGGGGATGGTCGAGGAACTGGCGGCGAAAGGACAGCGATGAACGCGGCGACGAAACTCCCGACGGATGTGGGCCCGATTCATTTCGTGGGGATCGGCGGCATCGGCATGTCGGGCATCGCCGAGGTGCTGATCAACCACGGCT
>CAZPCU010000206.1:0-4399 GCA_964585075.1 uncultured Rhodobacterales bacterium | reverse complement strand
AGCGCCGCCAGCCCACCCGCTCTCCGAGAACGGGCCCGGAAAGCGCGGCGATGAGAAGCGGGTAGGAGGTGAAGACGGCGTGGCTCTCCACGAGGCCGAGCAGGGTGAAGGCCAGCACCATCACGCAGATCTCGACGGCCAGCAGCGCGCCGCGGAACGCCTGGAGAAACGGCTGCCGGGTCCGCGCCGCGGCGCGCACGCCCCCGGCCTTGCGCGCGGCCAGCGCCATCACGAAGGCGGCGAAGAACCAGTAGCGGATCATCACCACCATCAGCACGTTGTATTCGCTGGCGAGATGGCGGGAGATTCCGTCCTGCACCGCGAAGACGAAGGTGGTGGCCACCATGAGCGCGATGCCGAGCCGGGTGTCCTCGCGGCGCCCCGCGGCCTGCTGCGCGGCTGGTGTCGCGCCCTTCATGCCGCGCCTACCGCAGCTTCAGCGCGTCTTCGATCACCTGCTGATTCCCGGCCCCGACATAGCGGTCGTAGTCGGGGTGGCAGAAGACATGCGTGTAGTAGATCTGGTGGCGGTAGCGCAGGTGAAGCTGGTGGATCAGGTTCTGGTTCAGGTGGACCTTCACGTCCTCCTGCGCCGCGTTGAACTCAGCGATGGCGCGGAGCTGGCCGTTGTGCGGGCCGTACATCTCGATCTCCGAGCCGAGGATGTCGTCGAAGTAGTTGAAGATCCGCGGCAGGAAGTGTTCCGGCCGATCCCTCGCCTGCAGAAAGAGCGACAGGCTGTCCCGGGTCGAGGACCAGTAGTCCGTGTCGTTGAAGACCGCCCCGATGGGCGCCGGCGCGTGGCTGTCGAGAAAGCCCGCAAGCGTGTCGCGCACGTTGCCGATCACGAGGCGCGCCTCCGGCAGCTTCGCGCGCAGCGCGTCCTGGTCCATTCGGTACTGGGCCGCCTGGAACCAGTAGGGCAGGTCCGCCGCGCCTTCGGGCGGCGGCATCCCTTCCCCCGTGTCGAACCCGTAGCAATCGACCGTCACGCCCGTGGCGGCCTTCACCTCGGGTGCGAAGGCGCACATGAAGGCGAGGCCGTTGCCGCCGGCGACGCCGAACTCGATCGCCGAGATCCGGTCATGGCCGAGCCGCCGGGCGAGCTCGGCGGCGCGGAGCATGCAGTAGGCGTAGTGCGGCCGGTCGAGCGCCTGGGTGTCCAGCCGGAAATGGGGCGAGTAGTTCATCGCCCCGTGGGTCGCCCGCACGAAGGCGCGGAGCGCGCTGCCCATCCAGGACAGCTGGAAGGGCTGGGACAGAATCACCGAGGCGATCCGGGACTTCATGGCGGCTCTCCCGTTCGGACGGGTGCAGCTTTGGCGGTATCGCGCCGGCCTTGCAAGCGCCGGTGCGTGCGTGAGTCAGCCTGGGGGCGTGGGCTCGGGTCCGGCCAGCCGCGCCCGGGTCATGTGCCGCTTGGTCCCGAAACCGGGGGCGCGGGCGACCTCGAAGCCCGCCGCGGCGAGGGCGCGGCGGACATGCCCCGCGGCGGTATAGGTGGCCGCCGTCCCACCGGGCGCCGTGTGGCGCGCGACCTCGGCGAGGAGCGCGGGTTCCCAGAGCTCCGGGTTCCTCGCGGGCGCGAAGCCGTCCAGGAACCAGGCGTCCGCCATGCCGGTCCAGCCGGGCACGGTGCGCCGCGCGTCGCCGACGACGAGCCGGAAGCGGAGGTCGGCAAGCGCGATCTCCCGCGCCCCGGCCGTCCAGAAGGGCGCGAGTTCTGCGGCCAAGGGCGCGAGCTCCGGGAAAGCGGCCTGCGCGCGCAGCATCTCCGCCGCGGAAATCGGGAAGGCTTCGAAGCTCGTGTAGCGAAGCGGCCCCGGCCTGGCGCTTTCCCGCCAGGCGGCCAGCGCGGCCAGGAGGTTCAGCCCGGTGCCGAAACCGAGCTCGGCGATGCGGAATCCGGGGGCGAATCGCCCGGGCAGACCGTTTCCCGCGAGGAAGACGTGGCGCGCCTCGGCGAGCCCGTCGGCGAGCGAGAAATAGGGATCGTCGAAGCGGGTGGAGACCGGCACGCCCGCCTTCCACTCGAGCTCCGGCTGCTGGTCGCGCATCGTCCCTTGCCCTAGGCTCTTTCCGAACGGCGGGAGACTGGCGAAGGGGCCGGCCGATGGCAATGGCGGACGTGACGGTGCGGGGTGCCGGGATCTTCGGGCTTTCGGTGGCCTGGGCGTGCTGCCGTCGCGGCGCGCGGGTGCGCGTGGTGGATCCGGGCGGCCCCGGCGCGGGCGCGAGCGGCGGCCTCGTGGGCGCGCTCGCCCCGCACGCGCCCGAGGGCTGGAACGAGGTGAAGGCGTTCCAGCTCGAAAGCCTGCTCATGGCTGGCGCGTTCTGGGAGGAGGTGCGCGCGACGGGAGGCGTCGATCCGGGCTATGCGCGGCTCGGCCGGCTCCAGCCCCTGGGCGGTGCGGCCGCGCTCGCGCGGGCGCGTGAGCGTGCCGCCGGGGCCGCGGCGCACTGGCAGCGCCGCGCGGCGTGGGAGGTGATCCCGGCGGCGGACGCCGGAGGCTGGGCGCCCGGCTCGCCGACGGGCTGGCTGGTGCGCGACACGCTCTCGGCCCGGCTTCATCCGCGCCGCGCCTGCGCCGCCCTCGCCGCCGCCCTCGCCGCGCGGGGCGGAGAGATCCTGGCCGAGGGCGGCGACGAGGGCCTGGTCGTCTGGGCGACCGGCGCCGCCGGTCTTGCCGGGATCGGCGGCGGCTTCGGCGCCGGCGTCAAGGGGCAGGCGGCGCTCCTTCACTTCGACGCGCGCGACCGCCCGCAGCTCTACGCGGAGGGGCTTCACGTCGTGCCCCACGCCGACGGGACGGTCGCGGTGGGATCGACCACCGAGCGCGCCTATGACGATCCTGCCACGACCGACGAACAGCTCGACGAGGTGATCGCCCGCGCCACGGCCGCCGTTCCGCTGCTTCACGGCGCGCGCGTGGTGGAGCGCTGGGCAGGATTGCGCCCGCGCGCGCGAAGCCGCGCGCCGGTGCTCGGGCCGCACCCGTCGCGGCCCGGCCAGTTCATCGCCAATGGCGGCTTCAAGATCGGTTTCGGCATGGCGCCGAAGGCGGGCGAGGTCATGGCCGACCTGCTGCTCGAGGGCCGTGAGGACGCGGTGCCGCGCGCCTTCAGGCCGGAGGCGAGCCTGCCCCGCGGCGGCGGCTAGCCGCGCCGGGCCTCGGCCTCGGCGCGCAGCGCCTCCATCAGCCCGTCGAGGGCCTTGCGGTAACTCTCCGTCACCAGCCGCCCGTCCGCGTCGAACTCCTTTTCGCCATGCGCCACCAGGACGAGCGGCCCGGGCAGAACCAGTGCGCCATGGGGCACGAGGCAGGCGCGCAGCATGTATTGCCCCGTCTCGCCGCCGGTGCGGCCCGCGTTGGCGGAGATCACGGCGGTGGGCTTGCCGTTCATCACCCGGCCCGGAACCCGGCTGATCCAGTCGAGCGCGTTCTTCAACACGCCGGTGATGCCCTTGTTGTACTCGGGCGCGGAAATCACGATCGCGTCCGCGGCCTGGATCTGGTCGGTGAGCCGCGTGACCTCCTCGGGGATGCCGTGGGTCTCCTCGAGATCGCCGTCATAGAGCGGCAGACGCAGATCGCCTTCCAGATAGGTGGCTTCGCCGAACCGCGACACGGCCTCCGCGAGAAGCCGCCGGTTGAGCGCGCCTTTCCGGAGCGATCCGGAGATACCCAGAAGCGTGAGATCGGACATGGGATTCCCTCGTTTGCCTTGTGCCCCCTAGCTGGGGCACAATGAGGGGCGAGGCAAGCCCGCGCTGCCAGGAAGGAGGCCCCGAGATGGCCACGCTCGCCGGATGGGCCCCGGTGCCCTTCGCCCCGGAGGCTGCCGATCATGCCGCGCCCCGCCTGCCGCGCCGCGTCGCCGGCCCGCTTCTGATGGGCGACATCCTGGCGAGCCAGGGCGGCACGCCCGTCTTCCTGAGGGAATGGCGGGAGGCGGAGGACCGCGCGGGGCGCGGCGGGGGCGACGATCAGTCCGGCGCGTAGGTCGGGTGGAAGCGCCCGGCGGGCGAGAGGGTGAAGATCTCCGCACCGTCGGAGGTCACGCCGATGGAGTGCTCGAACTGTGCCGAGAGCGACTTGTCGCGGGTCACGGCCGTCCAGTCGTCGCCGAGCACCTTGGTCTCGGGACGGCCGAGGTTCACCATGGGCTCGATGGTGAAGAACATGCCTTCCTCCAGCACGGGGCCGGTGCCGGGGCGGCCGTAATGGAGCACGTTGGGTGGCGCGTGGAACACCCGGCCGAGCCCGTGGCCGCAGAAATCGCGGACCACCGACATGCGGTTCGCCTCGACGAAGGTCTGGATGGCGTGGCCGATGTCGCCGAAGGTGTTGCCGGGCCTGACCGCCTCGATGCCCTTGAAGAGCGCGTCATGCGTCAC
>CAZPCU010000205.1:0-4403 GCA_964585075.1 uncultured Rhodobacterales bacterium | reverse complement strand
GCGCCAGCGCGATCCGCTGGCGCTGCCCGCCCGAAAGCTTGACGCCGCGCTCGCCCACATGGGCGTCGTATCCGCGCCGGCCCTGCGCGTCCTCCAGATCGAGGATGAAGTCATGCGCCTCGGCCTGCCTCGCCGCCGCGATCATCTCTGCCTCGCCCGCCTCGGGGCGGCCGTAAAGGATGTTGTCGCGCACCGAACGATGCAGGAGCGCGCTGTCCTGCTGCACCATGCCGATCTGGCGGCGGAGGCTTTCCTGCGTCACCTGCGCGATGTCCTGCCCGTCGATCAGGATGCGGCCCTCCTCGATGTCGTAGAAGCGCAAGAGGAGCTTCACGAGGGTGGACTTGCCCGCGCCGGAGCGGCCGACGAGGCCGATCTTCTCGCCCGGCCGGATCGTCAGGCTCACTTCGTCGAGGCCGCCATGGCCGCGCCCGTAGTGATGCGAGAGGCGCTCGATCTCGATCCGCCCCTCGGTGACCGCCAGCGGCCGCGCCTCCGGCGCGTCCACCAGCGTCACGGGCTGGGCGATGGTCTCCATGCCTTCCTTCACCACGCCGAGCTGGCGGAAGAGCGTCGTGAGCGCCCACATGATCCAGCCCGTCATCGCGTTGAGCCGCAGCGTCAGCGCCGTTGCCGCCGCCACCGCGCCCACCGTGGCCGCGCCCTGAATCCAGAGCGCGACGGCCCAGCCCACCACGCCCACGATCAGGAACCCGTTCAGCAGGACGAGCGCGATGTCCATGATGGTGTAAAGCCGCATCTCGGCAGCGAAGGTCCGGCGCGTTCTCTCGATCGCCTCCTTCGCGTAGTCGAGTTCCCGGTCGTGATGGGCGAACATCTTCACGGAGTGGATGTTGGTGTAGCTGTCCACGATACGGCCCGTCACCGCGCTCCGCGCGTCCGCCGCAGCCTGGCTCGCCGGGCCGACGCGGCGGATCGTCCAGGCCATGAGCCAGCCATAAAGCGCGAACCACACGACGAGTGGCAGGGCGAGGCGCGGGTCGGCCCCGGCGAGAAGCACGGCTGCCCCCACCAGGTAGGCCAGCGCGAAGGTGATCGCGTCGAAGACCTGGAAAATCGCCTCGCCCGCCGCGGGCGGCGTCTGCACCACGCGGTTGGCGATCCGCCCGGCGAAATCGTTCTCGAACCAGCCCACGGACTGGCGCAGCACCTGCGCATGGGCCCGCCAGCGGATGAGCGTGCCGAAATTCGGCATGATGGCGTTGTTGAGCACCAGCACGTCCATGGCCTGGATCGCCGGGCGCAGGAGGAGGATGAAGAGCGCCAGCCCGATGAGCTGCCAGCCATGATCGGCCCAGACCTGCGCGGGATCGCCCACGAGGATGTCCACGATCCAGCCCATCGCCCAGATGAGCCCCACCTCCACCGCGGCCACCGCGACGGAAAGGAGCGCCGCCCAAAGGAACACGCGGCGGAAGGGCTGCGCGTAGTCCTTGAGGAAGGCGTAAACCGTCTGCGGCGGCGCGTCCGTCGGCGTGTAGGCCACGTAGGGATCGACCAGGTTTTCGAAGCGTCGGAACACCGTGGGCCTCTCGCGTGGCGACTCGTGGCGGAGTGTCGGCGATTTGGCCCGGAAAGGCCACGGGGCCGGGGTCAGCCGAGCAGCTCGTCGCGCGACAGCGTGAAGCCCGAGTCGATCCAGCGCCGTTCGAGCTCCGCGAGCTTCTCGCCCAGTTCCGCACCCCGGTAGGCGGGCATGAGATCATGGGCGGAGACCGGAAAGACCTGCGCCGCGCCGCGGGCCGCGGCCGCGAAGTCGTCGGGGGCGGGCGGCGCGCCCAGCGCCGCGCCCCGCAGAAGCAGCGCGTCCCGCGCCGCCTCCGCGCCGTGGCGATAGCCCATCTCGGCCGGCCCCTCGCCGTTTCCGACAAGAGCATGAAGCAGGCCGAGGCGGCGCATCTCGGCCCTGGAGAGCCGAAGCGCGCGGCCCTCCTCCTCGCCCGCGCCGAGGCAGGCGAGGCGCCGGATCGGATCGGGCGCGACCCCCGCGGCCGCCTCGAGCGTGACGAGGGGCGCGAGCGCCCGTGCCGTGGCGCCGGGCAGCAACCGCCCGAGCACGCCCACCCGCTCCATCACCGCCAGGGCGGGAGCCGGATCGGGCGCGGCGAGCAGCTTCTTGAGCTCGCCGCCCACCCGCTCGCGCGACAGTTCGGCGAGGCCGTCGAGCGTTTCCGCGATGGCGGAGAGCGCCGACGGGTCGAAGCCCGCCTCGGGATCGCCGTACCATGCGGAGAACCGGAAGAAGCGCAGGATGCGGAGATAGTCCTCCCGAATGCGCGTCTCGGCATCGCCCACGAAGCGGACGTGGCGGGCCTCGAGATCGGTGAGCCCCGTCCCGAGCGGGTCCACCACCGTGCCGTCGGGCAAGGCGTAGAGCGCGTTCATGGTAAAGTCGCGCCGGGCCGCGTCCTCGCGGATGTCGTCGGAATAGGCCACCACGGCGTGGCGGCCGAAGGTCTCGACGTCGCGCCGGAAGGTGGTGATCTCGTAGCCCTCGCCCTCCGACACCACGGTGACGGTGCCATGGTCGATGCCCGTCGGCACGGCCTTGAGCCCCGCCGCCTCGGCGAGCTCGATCACCCGCTCGGGCCGCGCCTCCGTCGTCACGTCGATGTCGGTGACCGGCGCGCCGAGAAGCGCGTTGCGCACGCAGCCGCCCACGAAGAGCGCCCGGTGCCCGCCCCGGGTGAGCATGGCGCAGACGGCCTGCGTGCCCGGCCGCGCGATCCAGTCGCCCTCGATCCGAACGCTCATGCCCGAAGCCGCTCCGCCAGGTTGCGCAGGATGCGCGCCGTCGCACCCCAGATGTAGTAGGGCCCCCAGGGCACGGTCAGGTAGTTGCGCCACTGACCGCGCCAGCGCCGCGCCTGGACCGTGTAGCAGGCCGGATCCGCGAGATGCGCGAGCGGCACGCAGAAGACCTCCTCCACCTCGCCCGGCTCGGGCACCGGCGTGAAGGCGCGCCCGACCTGCGCGAGCACGGGCGTCACCGTGAAGCCGGTGACCGTCTCGTGGCAGGGCAGCGTGCCCAGGATCTCTGTGCCGTCGCGGGGCAGGCCGATCTCCTCCTCGGCCTCGCGAAGCGCCGCGGCCACCGGGTCGGCGTCGCCCTCGTCCTGCTTGCCGCCCGGAAAGGCGATCTGGCCCGGGTGGTGCTTGAGCGCGGAGGAACGCTTGGTGAGCCACACCTCGCCCGCCGGTCCCACGGCCACGAGCACGCCCGCGGGGCGCAGCTTCCGGCCCTCCGGCGGCCGGTAGCCGGGGTTCAGGTCGAAATCCGAGCTCTGCGCGCCGGGCCGGGCGAGCGCGGCGCGCAGGGCGTCGGCGTCAATGGGTCCTGTCATCGCCCGTCTCGGCCTCGAAGCCCACAGTGGCCGGGTCGAGAACGTAATGCGCCCCGCAGAACTGGCAGTCCGCGGTCACGGTGCCTTCCTCGGTGGTCATCTTCTCGATGTCGCGCGCCGAGTAGATCGAGAGCGCCCGGCGCACCCGTTCTTCCGAGCAGGTGCAGCCGAAGCGCACCGGCTGCGTCTCGAAGACGCGCGGCGTCTCCTCGTGGAAGAGGCGCACCAGCAGGTCCGTCGGCGGCAGCGCCGGGCCGATGAGCTCCATGTCCTCCACCGTGTCGAGAAGAAGGTTCACGCGGTTCCAGTTCTCCTCGTCCTCGCCGTGCACGATGTCGCGCGCCTCGAGAAGCCCGCCTTCGCCCGAGCCGCCCTCGCCGCCGGCCGTGGCGGAGACCCTGGGCATGTGCTGAAGCATGATGCCGCCCGCACGCCAACGCTCCGCCATGCCGGGCTCGGTCGACCGGCCGAAGCTCAGCGCGAAGCGGGTCGGAAGCTGTTCGGACTGGGCGAAGTAGGTTTCCGCGCAGGCGCGCAGGGAGTTCCCGGAAATCGGCGTGATTCCCTGGTAGGGCGCCATCCCCTCGCCCTGGTCTATGAGGATGGCGAAGTAGCCCTCGCCCAGCTGGTCGAACGCATCGCCGTCGCTCAGCCGCTCGCGGTCGAACTTCGCGTAGGCGCGGATCATCGCCGGCTGGCCTTCCTCGGCCGGGCCGTAGAAATCCGTGGCGATCATGCGCACCGCCCCCTTGGACTGCACCTGGAGCGAGAGCTTCCAGCGCAGCTTGATGGACTGCCCGATGAGCGCGGTCAGAAGCGCCATCTCGGCGATCAGCGCCTCGACCTGCGGCGGGTAGTCGTGCTGCTTCAGGATGCCCTCGAGCACCCCGTCCAGCCGCGCCACGCGGCCTCGCGTGTCGGAATTGTCGAGCTGGAACGGCAGAACGGTGTCGTCCCAGGCGATCTTGCTACCTAGGGTCATGGCATGTCCTTGCGGCATGGAGATTGGCATACCGCGACGATATAGGCACGGAACGG
>CAZPCU010000204.1:0-4430 GCA_964585075.1 uncultured Rhodobacterales bacterium | reverse complement strand
TCGCCCTGCTGCCCTACGCCGTGAAGTAAGGAGAGAGCGATGCAAGTGATCCTTCTGGAACGCGTCGCGAAGCTCGGCCAGATGGGCGACGTCGTGGACGTCAAGCCCGGCTACGCGCGCAACTTCCTGCTGCCGCAGGGCAAGGCGCTCACCGCGTCCAAGGCCAACATCGCCTCGTTCGAGGCGCAGAAGGCCCAGCTCGAGGCGCGCAACCTCGAAACCCGCAAGGAGGCCGAGGCGCTCGCCGAGCGCCTGGACGGCCAGCAGTTCGTCGTGATTCGCCAGGCCTCCGACGGCGGCGCGCTCTACGGCTCCGTCTCGACCCGCGACGTCGCCGACGCCGCGTCCGAGGCCGGCTTCTCGCTCGACCGCAGGCAGGTCCTGATCGAGAAGCCCATCAAGGAGCTCGGCCTGCACAAGATCATGGTGCGCCTCCACCCGGAGGTCGAGGCCGGGATCACCCTGAACGTGGCGCGCTCGAACGAGGAGGCCGAGCTTCAGGCCTCCGGCAAGTCGATCCAGGAGCTTGCGGCCGAGGAAGAGGCGCAGGCCGAGTTCGAGATCGCGGAACTCTTCGACGACATCGGCGCGGCCCAGCTCGACGAGGTGGAGGAGCCCGACGCCCGGCGCGGCGAGCCCGGCGAAGGCGACGAGACCGACGAGGACACCGTCCAGGGCGCCTGAGGCGCTCGATGCGACCCGGCCGCGGCGCGCCCGCGGCCGGCGTCAAGCCGGGTGCGCATGACTTGCTTTCCGCTACTCATGGCTGTATCCTTTGGGCCTGTTTCAACGGGAGCGGGGCGCGTGGCCACGGGTCGAACCTCGGTGGCGCCGGCATCGGGTGCCGATGCCGCGACTGCCTGCCTTCGACACCCCCAAGCTGCGAGGAAAGGTGGTGCATGAATTCTGTCGATGTGATGGTCGGGCAACGCATCCGGGCGCGACGAACCGCGCTCGGGATGAGCCAGACGGAGCTCGGGCGCCGGATCGGCGTCAAGTTCCAGCAGGTCCAGAAATACGAATCCGGTCAGAACCGGGTGAGCGCATCGCGGCTCTGGAGCATCGCCGAAGCTCTCGAGGTTCCGGTCGTGCATTTCTTCGAGCAACTGCCCATGAATTCGCCGGCCGGGGGCGATCATGCCGATTTCCTGAGCGACAGCCGCGCCGTGCGGCTGGTCAGCGACTTCATGCGCTTGCCCGAAGGGCAGAAGAAGGCCGTGCTCGACATCGTGGCGTCGATGGCGCACCGCGAGCCGTCCGAACAGGAAGCCGCGCATTTCGGCGCCTGACCGCGCCCTGTGAACACGGTTCGCCCGGCCCCGGGCGGGCCCGGCCGAACCGACGGAGCCCCGATGGACCCCATCGACCTTGGGACTCTCTCCGACGAAGGTGACCGTTTCCACGGTTTCCTGTCGCAGATCTGCGACAGGCTGGGATTCGATCATGCGGCCTATGCCGGCACGAATCCGATCAACGGCACGTTGCACGGCCATGTGACCTATCCCGAGGCGTGGAAGCGGCATTACGTCCGGAACGGTTTCCACAACATCGACCCCACCATCCTGTCCGCCGGCCGCAGCATCGCGCCGGTGGACTGGCGCCGGCTGGAGCGCGACGCGCGATTCGAACGCGTGTTCCGCGACGCGCACGAGTTCGGGATCCCGGATCGCGGACTCACGGTTCCCGTGCGCGGGCCCTACGGCGAGGTCGGCATGCTGAGCGTGACGCGCCACTGCACGCAGCGGGAATGGCAGCGTCTCGTGTCCGACGTGATCGGCCAGCTCCAGTCCGCCGCGGTGCATCTGCACGACACGGTGATGCGATCGGACGTGCTGTCGCGCACGCTGCGCCACCCGGCGCTCTCCGCGCGCGAAATCGAGATCCTGCAATGGACGGCGGCGGGAAAGTCGCAGCAGGACATCGGCGACATCCTGTCGATCTCGCACCGCACGGTCGAGGTCCACCTGCGTTCGGCGCGCGAGAAGCTCTTCGCGCTGACCACGGCCCAGGCCGTGGGGCGGGCCATCGGCCTCGGCCTCATCCACCCCCTCTGACGCCGAAACCGGCGGGAACCGGCCGGAAACGGCGCGCCGACAGGCCGATTCCGGCCTGCCCCGGCCCTACGGGATTTCCCGAATGGAGTAATGCCGCCAGCAGCTTACTCTCTGTTTCCACAGATACAAATTCCGGGGAAACCACTCATGATCATCGTCATTGACGCCATCAACAAGCATCGTTTCCAGCACATCCTGGACGACATGTTCCGCCTGCGCGCCCGCGTCTTCGCAGACCGGCTCGGGTGGGAGGTGGATGTCCGAGACGGCAAGGAAATCGACAAGTTCGACCGGCTCGACCCGGCCTATGTCGTCGGCCTGGATGATGAAGGGCACGTCGTCGCCTGCGTGCGCGCGCTGCAGACCACCGGGCCGCACATGCTGGCCGACGTGTTCTCCGACATACTCGACGGGGAGCCGCCTCTGAGGAGCGCGACGCTCTGGGAATCGACGCGCTTCTGCGTGGACACCCAGCGCCTCGGCCGGGGCAAGGCGCGCAACTCGATCTCCTACGCGACCTGCGAGCTGATGATCGGCGCGCTCGAGTACGCGCGAAATTCGGGGATTTCCGACATCGTCACCGTGATCGACCCTGTGATCGACCGCATCCTCAAGCGCTCCGACTCGGCGCCCTACGACTATGTCGGGACGGCGAAGCAGATGGGGAAGGCCAGGGCGATGGCCGCGCTGCTCGACTGCACGCCCGAACGGATCGACCGCATCCGCGCCTTCGCAGGCATTCATCACGACGTGCACCTGACCGAGGAGGAGGCGCTCGCGCTCGTGGCGCGGCGCGTGACCGCCGAGGCCGGGACGACCCCGCTCGGAGTCGTCGAGGGCGGCGCGCAAGCGGACGTGCCCTCCCCCACCCGCGACGACATCCGCGATTATGTCCGGGCGCAGATCAGCGCGGCGCGCGACGCCGAGGAACTCGAGGCGGCGCTTTCGCTCATGGAAGTGCTCATGAAATCCGGTGGCGCGGAAAAGCCCAAGAAGTCCGTCGCCCACCGCGTGGTCGGCTGACCGCCGACCGCCGGCACCTGGGCGGCGACTCCCCAGCCGCCGTCCGGGCCCGGAGCCCCGCAGCCGCGGGGCTCACTCTTCTTCCAGCGCCTCCACGGCGGCCTGAAGCTCCTCCTTGCCGACCTCGCGCTCGGTGACGTCGGCGAGCTCGAGGATGTAGTCCACCACCTTGTCCTCGAAGATCGGCGCGCGAAGCTGCTGCTGCATCTGCGGGTTCTGCTGCACGAACTCGAAGAACTGCCGCTCCTGGCCCGGGTATTGCCGCGCCTGGGCCATCACCGCCTGGGTCATCTCGGCGTCGGACACCTCGATCTCCGCGCGGTTGCCGAGCTCGGCGAGCAGGAGGCCGAGGCGCACCCGCCGCTCGGCGAGCTTCTCGTGCTCTTCCGTGGGCTCGATCTCGCCGTGGTCGTGGCCTTCCACCTCCGGGTGTTCCTCATGCCAGAGCTGGTGGGCGATCTGCTTGGCCTCGGCCTCGACGAGGCTCGGCGGGAGATCGAAATCCACCATCTCGTCGAGCTTGTCGAGCAGCGCGCGCTTCGCCACCGCCCGGGCGGCGCCGGCGTATTCCGCCTCGAGCCGCTCGCGGATCTGGCCCTTGAGCGAGTCGAGGTCGTCCGCGCCGTAACGCTGGGCGAGCGCGTCGTCGATCTCTGCCGGCTTCGGCGCCTTCACCGCCTTCACGGTCACGTCGAAGGTGGCCGGCTTGCCGGCGAGATGCTCCGCCCCGTAATCCTCGGGGAAGGTCACCTCGATGGTCTTCTCCTCGCCCGCCTTCACGCCGGAGAGCTCTTCCTCGAAGCCGGGGATGAAGCTGCCCGAGCCGAGCGTCAGCGGGAAGTCCTCCGCCGCGCCGCCCTCGAAGGGCTCGCCGTCGAGCTTGCCCACGAAGTCGATCACGACCTGGTCGCCCTCCTCCGCGGCGGCGCCTTCGTCGCGGTCCTCGAACTCCTGGGCGTTATCGGCGAGGCTCTGGAGCGCCTCGTCCACCGCCTCGTCCGACGGCTTCACGACGAGTCGCTCGAGCGAGATCGACGAGAAATCGAGCTCGGGCACCTCGGGCAGCGCCTCGTAGGTCATCTCGACCTGGACGTCGTCGCCCTCCTTCCAGTCCTCGCCCTTCATCTGCACCTGCGGCTGCGCGGCGGGGCGGTCGCCCGTCTTATCGAAATGCTCCGACATGGCGCTGTCGATGCTTTCCTGCATCGCCTCGCCGAGAAGGCGCTGGCCGAACTGCTTCTTCAGCAGCGCCATGGGCACCTTGCCCTTGCGGAAGCCCTTCATCTCGACTTCGGGCTGTGCCTCGGCCAGCTTCTGGTTGACCTTTTCGTCCAGTTCCTGGGCGGTCAGCAT
>CAZPCU010000203.1:3425-4434 GCA_964585075.1 uncultured Rhodobacterales bacterium | reverse complement strand
AAGGTGGGTGCGCCGAAAGCGTCCTTCACCCTTCGGCAGATATCGAGATAGGGCAGCCCCGGCTTGACCATCACGGCGTCCGCGCCCTCGGAGAGATCGCGCGCCACGAGCCGCAGCGCCTCGTCGGAATTGCCCGGATCCATCTGGTAGGTCTTCTTGTCGCCCTTGAGCGCGCCGCTCGCGCCCACGGCGTCGCGGAAGGGCCCGTAGAAGGCGGAGGCGTATTTCGCGGCGTAGCTCATCAGCATGACGTTGCGGTGCCCCGCCTCCTCGAGCGCGGCGCGCAGCGCCCCGATGCGCCCGTCCATCATGTCGGAGGGGCCGATGATGTCCGCGCCCGCCTCGGCCTGGCTGAGCGCCTGGCGCACCAGCGCCGCCACGGTCTCGTCGTTCACCACGTAGCCGTCGCTGTCGCGGACGAACCCGTCATGGCCGTCGATGTTGTAGGGATCCAGCGCGACATCCGTCATCACCGCGATGCCCGGCACCTCGGCCTTGATCGCCCGCGTCGCCCGGTTGGAGAGATTCCCGGGGTTCCAGGCCTCGGCGCAGTCCTTCGTCTTCTTCGCCGGGTCGGTGTAGGGGAAGAGACAGATCGCCGGGATGCCGAGGTCGGCGGCGCGGCGCGCGGCCTCCACCACGCGGTCGACGCTGAGGCGGTGCACGCCGGGCATGGAGGGGATCTCTTCCTCGACGCCCTCGCCGTCGCGCAGGAACACGGGCCAGATCAGGTCCTCGACCGTCAGCACCGTCTCGCGCGTGAGCGCGCGGGTCGCGGGGCGCGCGCGGGCGCGGCGGAAACGGCCGGCGGGGAAGGGGGCCTGGACGGGCTGCATGGGCGGTCCTCCTCGTGTCGGGGGAGCCTTGCCCGAGCGCGCGCGCGCTGTCCAGTCCTCCTGACAGGTGGCCCCGGCGCCGCGGCGGCAGCTCCGTGTCCGGCCGGCGGTCCCTGCGCGGCGGCCCGGGCGGGCCGCCGGCACGCAGCTCGGCCAACTGATCCAGGGCGCGC
>CAZPCU010000203.1:0-3415 GCA_964585075.1 uncultured Rhodobacterales bacterium | reverse complement strand
CGGGCCGCCGCGGCACGCTCAGGCGAGCGCGCCGGTGGCCACCTCGAGCGGCGCGGGCGTGCCGCGCCGGGCGAGCCAGTCGGGCCGCGGCGCCGCGGCGGCGAAGGGCTCCGTCAGCGCGTTCGAGACCGCGTTGTAGACGAAGAAGGCGTTCGAGCGCGGGAAGGGCGTGATGTTGCCGTTCGAGCCGTGCATCGTGTTGCAGTCGAAGAGGATCAGCGTCCCGGCCGGCCCCTCGGCGTCGGTGATGCCGTGCGCCTCGGCGAGCCGGGCGAGGCTCTCCTGCGAGGGCGTGCCCACGGTCTGCGCCTTGAGCGAGCTCTTGTGGTTGTCCTCGGGCGTGGCGCCCACGCAGCTGACGAAGGTGCGGTGCGAGCCCGGCATCAGCATCAGCGCGCCGTTCTGCGCGCGGTTGTCGGTGAGCAGGAGCGAGGCCGAGACGGCGCGCATCCGGGGCATCCCGTCCTCGGCGTGCCAGGTCTCGAAATCGGAATGCCAGTAGAACTCCTTGCCCGAGAAGCCCGGCTTGTAGTTGAGCCGCGACTGGTGGATGTAGACCTCGTCGCCCAGAAGGAAGCGCGCGATCCCGGCGAGCCGCCAGTCCCGCGCGAGCCGCGCCATCAGGGCGTCGTGATCCTCCAGCCGGAAGACCGTGCGCACCGCGTCGGAGCCGGGTTCTGTCACAACGTCGTCGCCCGCGCGGTCGCGGCCCTCGGCGCGGAGCTGCGCGGCGGCCTCCACGAGCGCCTCGACCTCCGCCGGCGCGAACAGGTCGTGAAGCACGAGAAAGCCGTCCCGCGCGAAGCTTTCGGCCTGGTCCCTGGTGATCGGCGCGTCGGCCGACCAGTCGGACCAGACGACGCGATCGGCGCGCTCGATCCACCGCTCGGGTCCTTCGCCACGGGTCGGATAGGTGTCGCGGATATCGAAATCGCGGCGTCGGGATGCGGTCATTTCCATACGGAAGTCCTCCTCTCTCTGCTGCGGTTCTGACGCGCTCCGCGCCCGGCGCCGGAACCGGCCGTTGCAGGCCCGGGTTCCCGCGACAACGCGCGGCAGCGGAAATCGAAGGATCGCCGCGCGGGTATGGGCATTCGCGCGCGGGGCCGCTACCTAGAGGTCCGCTGCCGAGCTTGCAAGGGGGGGTGTCCGTGGACTGGCAGACCGCCGTTTTCGAAGTGATCGACATGCGATCCTTCTCGAACCTCTGGTACTGGATCGCGCTTGCCGTGGTCTGGTCCTCTGCCAGCCACTGGGTGCTCGGCGTGCCCTTCGACATGGTCTCTCGCGCGCGCCGGCAGGGCGGGCAGGCGGAGGCCGACCTGCAGGAGCTCGTCCGCATCAACTGCGACCGGATGCTCTACATCGTGCGGGTGGCCGGCCTCTGGCTCACGGTGCTGGTGTTCTTCTGCTTCACCGGGCTGGTCGTGCTCGGCTTCGGCTACGGGGTGGAGTTCGCGCAGGCGACCTTCCTGCTGCTGGCGCCGCTCGCGTTCGTCTGGGCAATGGGGCTGCGCGCCGCGCGGCAGATCCGGCGCGAGGGCCTGCGGGGCGAGGCGCTGCGCCGCCGGCTCGCGCGGCTGCGCTTCTGGACGCAGGTGGTGGGCATGGTCGCGATCTTCGTCACCTCGCTTTGGGGAATGTACCAGAACATGGCGGTGGGGCCCTGGTCCTACTGACGGCGCGCCGGCGCGTCTTGACGGCAGCCGCCCCGCGCGACAGATGAGGCGTCTCATGACCGATCCCCGCACAGTCACCATGGGCGGCGCGCCCGAGGGCTACGACGCCGCGCTTCTTCTCCGGGAGGTCGCGCGCGCCGAGGGCCCCGTGATCCACGTCGCGCGCGACGACAAGCGCATGGCCGCCACCGAGGCGGCGCTCGCCTTCTTCGATCCGGCCATGCCGGTGCTGCGCTTTCCCGCCTGGGACTGCCTGCCCTACGACCGGCTCTCGCCCAACCCGGACATCTCGGCCGCGCGCATGGCGACGCTGGCCGCCCTCGTCCACGGCGCGCCCGCACGCTTCGTGCTGCTCACCACCATGAGCGCGGCGACGCAGGTCCTGCCGCCGCGGGACGTGCTGCGCGAGGCGGCCTTCACGGCGCGGGTGGGCCAGCGGATCGACGAGGCCGCGCTCAGGGCCTTTCTCGCCCGCATGGGGTTCGCGCAGGCCCACACGGTCACGGAGCCGGGCGATTACGCGATCCGGGGCGGCATCATCGACATCTACCCGCCCGGCGAGGGCGGGCCGGTGCGGCTCGACCTCTTCGGCGACGTGCTCGACGGGGCGCGCCGATTCGACCCGGCGACCCAGCGCACCACGGAGCCGCTGGAGCGGGTGGAGCTCGCCCCCGTCTCCGAGGTGATCCTCGACGAGCCGTCGATCCTGCGCTTCCGGCAGAACTACCGTATCGAGTTCGGCGCGGCGGGGAGCGACGATCCGCTTTACGAGGCGGTGAGCGCGGGGCGCAAGCACCAGGGGGCGGAGCACTGGCTGCCCTTCTTCCACGAGCGGCTGGAAACCCTCTTCGACTACCTGCCCGGCGCGCCGGTGACCCTCGACGACCAGGTGCGCACCGCCCATCTCGCCCGGTGGGAGGGCATCGTGGACCAGTACGAGGCGCGCCGGGAGGCGATGGGCCAGAAGGGGCGCATCGACACGGTCTACAAGCCCGTGCCGCCCGAGCAGCTCTATCTCGACGAGCCCGCGCTCGACGCGGCGCTCGGCGGCCGGCGTGTGGTGCAGTTCTCGCCGCTGCCGCGGGCGAGCGGGCCGGGCGTGGTGGACGCGGGCGGCCGCATCGGGCGCAACTTCGCCCCCGAGCGACAAAGCGAAAAGACGAACCTCTTCAGCGTTCTGGCGGATCATGTTCGCTCGAAGATGGAAGATGGTCCGGTCGTCGTCGCGTCCTACTCCGAGGGAGCGCGGGAGCGGCTGTCGGGGCTTCTGGAGGACGAAGGGTTGGTGGGCGCGGTGCCCGTGGCAGACGCCACCCGGCTCGGCAAGCGGGGGCTGCACCTCGCGGTCTGGCCGCTCGAACAGGGCTTCGAGACGCCCGAGCTCACCGTCGTCTCCGAACAGGACGTGCTCGGCGACAGGCTCATCCGCGCGCCGAAGAAACGGCGCCGCGCCGAGAACTTCCTGACCGAAGCTCAGTCCCTCTCGCCGGGCGATCTCGTGGTCCATGTCGAGCATGGAATCGGCCGCTACACGGGGCTCGAGGTGGTCACGGCCGCGGGCGCGGCGCACGAGTGCTTGCTTCTGGAATACGCCGAGGGCGCGAAACTCTACCTGCCGGTGGAGAACATCGAGCTGCTGAGCCGCTACGGCCACGAGGAGGGGCTTCTCGACAAGCTGGGCGGCGGCGCGTGGCAGGCCAAGAAGGCCCGCCTCAAGGAGCGCATCCGCGAGATGG
>CAZPCU010000202.1:0-4435 GCA_964585075.1 uncultured Rhodobacterales bacterium | reverse complement strand
CGCCGCACCGTGCCGACGCCTTCGCTGCGGCCGAGTTCCTGATGGATTACCTGAAATCGCGCGCGCCCTTCTGGAAGCGCGAGATCACCGAGCGCGGCGCGGAGTGGGTCGCCGCGCGGGAGGAGGACGAGGCCGCGCTCACCCGCTGGTGAGGCGCGCCGCGGCGGCGCGCGTCAGCCCGCCTCCATGCGCTCCAGGCGGCTGCGCAGCTCCTCCGCCTCGTGGCGGGCGTCGCGCAGGCCGTCCATGGCGGCGCGGAGTTCCGCCTCGGTTTGCGAGAGCTGGTTGGTTAGGTCCGCCTCGCGCTGCTGGAGATAGGTGATCGCCTGGTCGCGGGTTTCCTCGGCGGCGTGCAGCTCCTGCGCCATCCGCTCGAGCTCGCCCATGTCCGCCCGCGAGACCCGGGTGAACCGATGCACCAGCCAATGCGCGAACCAGCCGACCGCGAAGGCGACGAACAGGATGATCGCGGTGACGATCACGAATTCGGTGCGGTTCATTGGCTCTCCCCGGCCTCGGCCTCGGCGGCACCCTCTTCTGCGTCCTCTCCGGCGAGCCGGTCAAGCACGGCGCGCACCTCGGCCTCGGGATCGGTCGTGATCAGGCTGAACTCGATCCGGCGGTTCGCCTCGCGGCCTTCCTCCGTGCCGTTGTCCGCGATGGGCTGGCTCTCTCCGTAGCCTTGCGCCACGAAGGACGACGTGAGAACCCGGCGGTTGCGGAGCTCGGCCAGAACCGCCTCGGCGCGCTGCTGGCTGAGGTCGAGGTTCATCGACTCGCGGCCCTGGCTGTCGGTGTGGCCCGCGATCTCGAGAGGCATCGGCCCGCAGTCCCGCAGGATCTCGGCGATGTCGTCGAGGATGAGCCGCGCCTCGGAGTCGAGCGTGGCGGAGCCCGGCTCGAAATTGATCTTCCGGCCTTCCATCATCGCCTCGATCATCGCCACGCATTCCTGCGGCGTGGGCAGGGCGGCCTCGGGGTCGAGCGCCTCGCGGTAGACCACCTCGATGGAGAACTCCGACGAGCCCCCCAGCTTCTCCGAGAGCAGGGCGGCGATCTCGGTGCTCGCCTCGGGGCTGCCCGTCTCGCCGCGCACGCGCAGCGTCTCGGGGCCCACGGTCACGGCGCCGTTGGCCAGCTGCGCCAGGGCTTCGAGCCCCGCGAGCACCCTCACCTGCCACTCGGCGGGCAGATCCGCGTCCACCACCGCGGCGGTGTAGACCGAGTCGCTGCCGAAACGGGCGCGCGCGAAGCTGTCGGCGATCGTGCGGTTGGTCTCGCTCGCGATCCGGCCGCGAAGCTGCACGCTGCCTTCGGGGCTCAGGGTGGCCACGAATTCGGCCGGTCCCGCTTCCGTTTCCTCGGGCGTTTCGGGAAGCACGGCCTCGAGCGCGAAGATGTCCGGGAGATCGGCCTCGAGCTCGCCCACGACGCGCTCGAAGCGGGCCGGGTCCGTGTCCTCGGCGGCGACGAGCGCCACGTCCGCGTCGGTGATCGTCACCGAGCCGCCGCCGAGTTCCGCGAGCGCCGCGATCGCGCGCTCGGCCGCCTCGGGCCAGGTGGCCGACGGCACGCCGAGCCCGATGCGGCAGTCCGCCTTGCCGTCGAGCCCGGCCGCCGCGGCGGCGCGGAGAATCCGCGCGCGACCCTCCTCCGTCGCCGCGGAGCAGGCGTCGAAGCGCGTGCCGCCCTCGGACAGGACGAACCGCATCGTGAACGGGCTGATGACGGGGCGCGGAGCCGAGATGTCGAGAGACAGGCGCAGGTCGTCGGGCGCCTGGCGGGCGAGTTCCGTCTCGAGCTTGCGCTTTTCCGCCGCGCTGTCGCTCATGGCGGTCACGGCCACCGCGCCGGCCGCGATGGAGATCTTCGCGCGCGGAAGCCGTTGCAGGGCGGCGAGCCCGTAGTCGAGCGCATTTTCCCAGCCCGGCGGGACGGGATGGTCGGCGGTTTCCATGAGGTCGGAGACCTGGCCGTCCGGCACGGCCCGACCGAGCCGCGCGACCATCTCCTCGCGATCGGTGGCGGCGGGGATGAGGCCGATGACGGAGAGGCCGCTCTCGTTGCGCAGGATCTCCACCGAGAAACGGGGCGGCTCGGGCCGCTCACGTTCGGCCACGTTGACGTTGTCGATCACGCGGGCCGCGTCCACCACCCGGCCGGCGGTGGAGAGGGCCTCGAAGCGCGCGGCCTCGCTGGGCGCTGTTCCGATGAGGTAGACCTGCAGGCCGTTGGCGTCCACGTCCGCCCAGTGCAGGCCGGCGCGCGTCAGCTCGGCGCGCACGCCGTCTTCCGACCCCTTCTCGACGAGGTCCGCGGAGAAGATGGCGGCGAGCAGGGCCAGGGCGCCGGCGGCGAGGAAGGCGATGACCGGCAGGAAAAGGGGCTTGAGTCGCATCGCGCCTGTGATGGGTGGCCTCGGACCGCACGGTGATACGCCGCGCGGCGGGGGGATTCAATCACGCCAGCAGCGCGGCGGCGAAAAACAGCACAGGCAGAAGGCCGGCATCCCGGTTGGAGCGGAAAAGCGCGAGCAGCCTGTCGTTGTCGTCGAGGTCGAGGCGGCGGAGCTGCCAGGCCATGTGCCAGCCCATGGCCCAGGGTCCGCCGATGGCGAGCACGAGCGCGAGGATCTCCCCGCGCGGCGCGGCGCCCAGCACGGCGAGCCCCATGAGCGCCACGCTCGCCACGAGGAACCGCCGCAGCCAGCGCGGGGTCTCCGCCCCGAAGAGCCGCGCGGTGGACTTCACGCCGATGAGCGCGTCGTCCTCCTTGTCCTGGTGGGCGTAGATCGTGTCGTAGAAGAGCGTCCACGCCATTCCCGAAAGATAGAGAGCGACGGCGGGCCACTGGAGCGCGCCCGTATGCGCCGTCCAGGCCAGCAGGGCGCCCCAGTTGAACGCGATGCCGAGAAAGACCTGCGGCCACCATGTGAACCGCTTGGCGAAGGGGTAGATCGCCACCGGCAGGAGCGCCAGCACGCCGAGCGCGATCGCCGCCGGGTGGAAGGTGAGAAGGATGAAGAAGGCGAGGATCGCCTGCGCGCACATCCACGCCACCGCCCGGAGGAGCGTGACCTGGCCCGACGGGATCGGGCGCAGCGCGGTGCGCGCGACGCTGCCGTCGATGTCGCGGTCGGTGATGTCGTTCCAGGTGCAGCCCGCCCCGCGCATGAGCCAGGCGCCGATCCCGCAGCCCGCGAAGATCCAGAGATCGTGCCAGCGCGCCTCGCCCGTGGAAAGCATGGCGAGTGTCAGCCCCCACCAGCAGGGCAGCAGAAGCAGCCAGGTGCCGATCGGGCGATCGGCGCGCGAGAGCCTCAGATAGGGCCTGAGGGCGCGCGGCGCGTGGCGGTCCACCCAGTTGCCCGCCACCGCGTCGGCGACGGGGCCGGTCTCGGCGCGCTCTGGCGTCTGGCCGTTGGCGGGCATAGAAGGGCCTCATGGCGTCCGTTGTCCGGCTCTATGTAGAGCACCCGCTGGGGGCGGGGCAAACCGTTCCGCTGGAACGCGACCAGGCGCATTACCTCTTCAACGTCATGCGGCTCGGCGCGGGGGCGGAGCTTCGCGTCTTCAACGGCCGCGACGGCGAGTGGGCGGCGCGCGTGGCCGAGGCGGGCAAGCGGGGCGGCGCGCTGGAGTGCGTGGGGCAGACGGCGCCGCAGCGCGATCCGCCGGATCTCTGGCTCCTCTTCGCGCCCATCAAGAAGGCGCGCACCGACTTCATCGTGGAGAAGGCGGCCGAGATGGGGGCGGCGCGGATCCGGCCCGTTCAGACCGATCACACCAACGCCGAGCGTCTGCGCCGCGACCGGCTGCAGGCCCACGCCGTGGAGGCGGCGGAACAGTGCGGCGGCACCTTCGTGCCCGAGGTCGCCGATCTGGTGCCGCTCTCGCAACTTCTGCGGGACTGGCCGGACGGGCGGCGCCTCCTGGTGTGCGACGAGGCGCTCGCGGGCGAGGGGGAGCGCCTCGACGCGTTCCTCGGCCGCCGGGATGGCCAGGCGCCCGGCCCCTGGGCGGTGCTGATCGGCCCCGAAGGCGGCTTCTCGGAGGCCGAGCGCGCGCGCCTCTCGGGGTTGCCCTTCGCGGTGACGGTGAGCCTCGGGCCGCGAATCCTGCGCGCCGACACCGCCGCCGTCGCCGCGCTCGCCCTCTGGCAGATCGCGCTCGGGGACTGGCGGTGATCCGGCCCGAACTGAAGGAGGCGGTCGCCCGCTGGCGCGAGGCGCTGGCCGGCGCGGCGCTGGCGGCGCTCGGTCTCTGGGCCGGGCTCGCGGCGCTCGGCATCCTCGCCTGGCTCGGATGGCTGGCCGTCGCGGCCGGCGCGGCGCTCCTGGCGGCGGGCATCCAGCGCGGGCGCTTCCGCGGGGCCGGGGGCGGCCCGGGCGTGGTGGAGGTCGTCGAGGGCCGCATCGCCTATTTCGGGCCGGTCT
>CAZPCU010000201.1:0-4452 GCA_964585075.1 uncultured Rhodobacterales bacterium | reverse complement strand
CCGCGACCGTCTACGAGAAGGGCGCGGAGGTGATCGGGATGCTCAAGCGCCTCGTCGGCGACGCGGGATACTACAAGGCGCTCGATCTCTACTTCGAGCGCCATGACGGGCAGGCCTGCACCATCGAGGACTGGCTCCGCGTCTTCGAGGACGCGATGGGCCGCGACCTTTCGCAGTTCAAGCGCTGGTACACGCAGGCGGGCACGCCGCGCCTCTCGGTGGAGGAGGACTGGCAGGACGGCACCTACACGCTCACCTTCACCCAGGAGACGCCGCCCACCCCCGGCCAGCCCGAGACGGCGCCGCAGGTGATCCCGATCGCCGTCGGGCTGCTGTCGCCCAACGGCGACGAGGCGGTGCCGACCCGCCTTCTGGAGATGACCGAGACACGCCAGAGCTTCACCTTCGAGGGGCTCGCGGCAAAGCCCGTCCCCTCGATCCTGCGCGACTTCTCGGCGCCGGTGGTGCTGGAGCGCGTGACCTCGCGGAGCGAACGCGCCTTCCTGATGGCCCACGACACCGACGCCTTCAACCGCTGGGAGGCGGGCCGCAGCCTCGCGCGGGAAAGCCTGATGGCGACGATCCGCGAGGGCGCCGCGCCGGACGCCGACTGGCTGTCGGGCCTCGCCGCGCTTCTGCGGGACGAGAGCCTCGACCCGGCCTTTCGCGCGCAGGTCACGGGGCTGCCCACCCAGTCGGAACTCGCCCAGGCGCTGCACCGGGCGGGCACGACGCCCGACCCCGACGCGATCTGGACTGCGACGGAGGCGCTGCGCGACGCGATGGCGGAAGAACTCGCCGAGCTCGCGCCCGCGCTTCACGACGCGATGCGGGTGGCGGCACCCTACGCCCCCGACGCCGAGCAGGCGGGCAAGCGCGCGCTCGCGGGCGCGATGCTCGCGCTTGTCACGCGGCGCGACGGCGGCGCGGCGGCCGCCCGCCAATACGCCGAGGCCGACAACATGACGCTCGGGCTCTCGGCGCTCGGCTGCCTGCTCCGCGCGGGCAAGGGGGCGCCGGAACTCGCCGCCTTCCACGACCGCTGGCGGCACGACCGGCTGGTGATGGACAAGTGGTTCTCGCTCCAGATCATCCAGTCGGACCCGGCCGAGACGGCCGACATCGCCCGGCGCCTCACCGAGCATCCCGCCTTCGAGTGGAAGAACCCCAACCGGTTCCGCGCGGTGATGGGCGCGCTCGCCATGCACCACGCGGGCTTTCACCGGGCCGACGGGGCGGGCTACCGGCTGCTGGCGGACTGGCTCCTCCGGCTCGACCCGGTGAACCCGCAGACCGCGGCGCGGATGATGAGCGCCTTCCAGACCTGGCGGCGCTACGACGCGGGGCGCCAGGCGCTGATCCGCGCCGAGCTCGAACGGATGCGCGCCGCGCCGGACCTCTCGCGCGACAGCGCGGAGATGCTGGACCGGATGCTCGGCTGATCCCGTGGCGGAGGAGTTCCGCCACGAAGCCCGCGGCCGAGACCGGCGCACGGCGCTGGCGCTCGCCGCCGCCTGGGCGGCGATGGGCTGGGCGGTGCTCTGGCTCGACGCCGCGCTCTGGGTGCTCGCCATCCCGGCGCTCTTCACCCTGCCCGCGCTCTGGGACCTGATCTCGGACCGCCGCGCCGGCCTGGCACTCGGCCCCGAGCGGATCGCGTGGCACGCCGGGCGCCAGACCGGCGAGGTCGCGCTGGCGCGGATCGAGACCGTGCGCTTCGACACGCGGCTCGATCTCTCCGTCAAGGCCACGCTGGTGCTCCGCTCGGGCCGGCGCATCCGGCTGCCGCAGGAGTGCCTGCCGCCTCCGCGCAGGCTCGAGGCCGCGCTCGCCGAACGCGGGGTCGCCACCGAGCGGCACCATTTTTCCCTTTTCTAGAAGCGTCTGCGGTTTCCCGCCTTGCCGCGGGGCCGGGTCTTCCGGTCACCGCCGATCCGTGTAATTGTTCGAGACGTGTCATGTCTCTGTCGCAGCTCTGTGGATTGGTGCGCGCCATGAAAGACCGGATAGATCCCCTGATCGCGGAACGCGCGGCCTGGCTCTTCTCCGGCCATCCGGCCGTGGCGCCGGCGCGCGCGGTGCTGAACCGGCTGCTGGGCTACGACAAGACGCTCGCCCTCGGGACCGCGCTTCGCGACCTGCCGGCCGACCAGATCATGGCGGCGATGACCCGGGAACTCGCCCGGGACGTGGAGGCGGCGGGTCTCGACAACATCCCCCGCAACGGCGCCGCGCTGGTGGTGGCGAACCATCCCACGGGAATCGCCGACGGGATCATGCTCCATTCGGTGCTCGCCGAGCTTCGGCCGGACGTCTACTATTTCGCGAACCACGACATCCTGCGCGTGCTGCCGCAGATGACCGACATGATCGCGCCGGTCGAGTGGCGGCAGGAGAAGCGCAGCCACGGCAAGACGCGCGAGACCATGGCCTACACACGCCGCGCCGTGGAAGAGGGCCGGCTCGGCGTGATCTTCCCGTCGGGACGGCTCGCCAAGCGTCGCGGCCTCTCGCTCCACGAACGGCCGTGGATGGCCTCGGCGGCGATGATCGCGCGAAAGTTCGCGCTGCCGGTGATCCCGGTGAACATCCGCGCGCGGAACTCGGTGCTCTTCTATCTCTTCGACCTCATCCACCCGAGCCTGCGCGACATCACGCTCTTCCACGAGACGCTGAACAAGCACCGCCAGCCCTTCCGGGTGACGGTGGGCGAGCCGATCTCGCCCTCCTCGCTGCCCGCGAAATCCGAGGACGGGATCGAGCTCATGCGCCGCGCCACGCTCGCCCTCGGCGGGCCGCGGGCGCCCACGGTCTCGCTCGTGGACAATACGCGGCGGCCGTCCTGGATTCGCCAGCTCGACTCGAACTGACGCGACCGCGCCGCGGTATTTCACCGCTTTCACCGCGACTTCGCCCTTTCCGCGCCCGATTGCGCGGAGAGCATCCGGACATGTCCAGAGCCATCGCAGTCGCGCCCGTGTTCGCCCCGCTTCTCCGCCTCGCCCGGCCGCGCCTCGGCGCGTCGCTGCCCGCCCCCGCCCGCCGTCCGGCTGCCGGCGCCGGCCTCCCGGTCGTCGAGGAGACGGCCTCCGAGCGCGACGCCGCCGCGCATCGCGAACAGGGGCTCTTCCTCGCCCGGCAGGACCGCTGGGAGGAGCTCGACGCCCTGATCCGCGCCTGCGACCGCCGCCGCGCCGCCCTGCCGGACGGGCAGCCCGTGGCGGAGCTCCTCGCCCTCGGCGCGGCCTCCGACGTGCTCTGGACGGCTGAGGCGGGGTTCGACACCGACGAGCGGATGCGCCGCACCCGCGACGGGATGGCGCATCTCGAGGACGTGCTGGCGGAGCATCCGCGCGCGCCGGGCGTGGCGCTGGTGCTCGCGAACGCGCATCTCCGCCTCGGCCGGGCCGCCGGGCGTGAGGCGGCCGCCGATGCCGCACCGCCCGAAGCGCGCGCGGCCTACCACGCGCATCTCGCCCGGGCGGGGCAGATCCTCGACCGTTTCTCGGAGGCCGTCGGCGACAGCGCCGCCTTCGCCGCCGCGCGCTGCCGGCAGCTTCCCGCGCGCCGGCCCGTGCCGGAAGTGCTCGCCCGCGCCTACATGGACCTCGTCGCGCGCGACCCCGCGAACCCGCGCCACCTCCGCGAGATGGGGCGGAGCCTCCTGCCCCGGCGCTCGGGCACGCTCGCCGCGCTCGAGCGGGCGGCGCGCGACGCCGGGGACCTCGCCGCTACAGATCTCGGCGCCGCCGGATATTTCTGGGCCCTGATGGGCGCGCTCGCCGAGGACGACCGCGTGTTCGAGCGGCTCGACATGGAGCGCTTCCTCGCCGGGCTCGACGCCGCCGCCGCGCGCAAGGACGACCAGCACGCCGCGAACACCGTCGCCGCCTTCTGCGCCCTCGCCATGGCGCCCGCGCGGGGCCGGGCACGGCTCAACCCGGTGATCGCGCCGCGCCGCGCGGCGGTGCACGCCCGCGCGCGCCGCGTCTGCCGCGACGACCTGCGCGAGATCCATCCGCTGGTCTGGGCGCGCACCGCCGCCGCGCTCGGGCCGGGACATCCCCCGCCCCCGCGCCCGCGCCTCGTGGCGGAGGGCACCGCCCTCGCCCGCGCCGCGCTCTCCGCGGCGTGAGGCGCGCCCGCGGTGCGCGGGCAATTGCAACCGCGCGGCGCTTTGGCTAATGCCTGCGGGTGCCATCAGCCGCAGGGGACGCGCCATGCTCGATCTCGCCTACGAGCCTCCGAAGCCCAAGGTGATCGCCGGGGCCAAGCATGACTGGGAACTGGTCATCGGGATGGAGGTTCACGCCCAGGTCGCCTCGAAGGCGAAGCTCTTCTCGGGCGCCTCGACCGAGTTCGGCGCCGAGCCCAACTCGAACGTCTCCTTCGTGGACGCGGCGATGCCCGGCGCGCCGGCGCCTATGTACGCACGTTGCGCAGCCGCGGCGG
>CAZPCU010000200.1:0-4475 GCA_964585075.1 uncultured Rhodobacterales bacterium | reverse complement strand
CGATGAACTTGGGCCGCTCGGCGTCCATCGCCTCCTTGATCTTCTTGCCCATGGCGCGGCGCAGCAGGTCGGCGCCGCCGAGGCTGTATCCCGCCATCTCCTGCGCGATCTGCATCACCTGCTCCTGGTAGACGATGATGCCCTGCGTCTCGTCCAGGATGTGGTCGATCAGCGGGTGGATGGACTCCCGCTCGCGCAGCCCGTTCTTGACCTCGCAGTATTTCGGGATGTTCTCCATCGGCCCCGGTCGGTAGAGCGCCACCAGCGCCACGATGTCCTCGATGCAGGTGGGCTTCATGCGCTTGAGCGCATCCATCATGCCCGAACTTTCCACCTGGAACACGGCGACGGTGCGCGCCCTGGCGTAGAGCTCGTAGGTCTTCTCGTCGTCGAGGGGTATCTGCCCGATGTCGTTCTCCGCGCCATCGAAGGGCTCGTAGATCGCGGCGCCGTCGGCGGCGGTGTGAAGGTCGCGCCCCGAGGCGCGGATGAGGTCGATCGCGTTCTGGATCACCGTGAGCGTCTTGAGGCCGAGGAAGTCGAACTTCACGAGCCCCGCCTGCTCCACCCATTTCATGTTGAACTGGGTCGCCGGCATGTCCGAGCGCGGATCCTGGTAGAGCGGCACCAGCTCGTCGAGCGGCCGGTCGCCGATCACCACCCCGGCGGCGTGGGTCGAGGCGTTGCGCAAGAGCCCCTCGAGCTGGCGGCCATAGGTCAGCAGCCGGTCCACCACCTCCTCGGCGCGGGCGGCCTCGCGCAGGCGGGGTTCCTCCTCCAGCGCCTTCTCGATGGAGACGGGCTTCACCCCCTCGACGGGGATGAGCTTCGACAGCTTGTCCACCTGCCCGTAGGGCATCTGCAGCACGCGGCCCACGTCCCGCACCGCGGCCTTGGACAGAAGCGCGCCGAAGGTGATGATCTGCGCCACCTTCTCGCGCCCGTATTTCTCCTGCACGTAGGCGATGACCTCCTCGCGGCGGTCCATGCAGAAGTCGATGTCGAAGTCCGGCATCGAGACCCGCTCGGGGTTCAGGAAGCGCTCGAAGAGAAGCGAGTAGCGCAGCGGATCGAGGTCCGTGATGGTGAGCGCGTAGGCCACGAGCGAGCCCGCGCCCGACCCGCGCCCCGGCCCCACAGGGATGTCCTGCTCCTTGGCCCACTTGATGAAGTCGGCGACGATCAGGAAATAGCCCGGGAATCCCATGGATTCGATGATGCCGAGCTCGAACTCGAGGCGCTTCTCGTAGTCCTCCACCGGCGCGGCGTGGGGGATCACGGCAAGCCGCGCGGCAAGGCCTTCCTTCGCCTGGCGGCGCAGCTCCTGCACCTCGTCCTCGGCGAAGCGCGGCAGGATCGGATCGCGCTTCTCGGCCATGCAGGCGCAGCGCCGGGCGATCTCGACGGTGTTCTCGATCGCCTCCGGCAGGTCGGCGAACAGCGCGGCCATCTCCTGCGGCGACTTGAGGTAGTGCTGCGGCGTGAGGCGGCGGCGCGGCTCGCGCTGGTCCACGTAGGCGCCATCGGCGATGCAGATGAGCGCGTCATGGGCCTCGTAATGCTCCTCCTTCACGAAATGAACGTCGTTCGTGGCGACGAGCGGCAGGTCCATCCCGTAGGCCATCTCGACGAATCCGCGCTCGGTCAGCCGCTCGGCCTCGGGCAGGCCCTGCTCGCCCGGGTGGCGCTGCAGCTCGACGTAGAGGCGGTTCGGGAAGATCTCCGCGAGGCGGCGCATCAGCGCCTCGGCCTCGGTGCGCTTTCCCTGCGCCAGAAGCCGCCCCACCGCGCCCTCCGGCCCGCCGGAGAGGCAGATGAGCCCCGCGCCGTGCCGCGCAAGTTCGTCCAGCGTGACATGGGCCGCCTGCCCGTCCCCGCGGAGGTAGAGGCAGGAGTTGAGCTTCATCAGGTTGCCGTAGCCCTCTGCCGACTGCGCGAGCAGCACCAGCGGCGCAGGCTTCGGCTGCTGCCCGCGTGCGGCGAGGGGATCCGCCTCCGCGATGGCGAGATCAATCTGGCAGCCGTGGATCGGCTGAATGCCAGCGCCCTGTGCGGACACGGAGAACTCCAGCGCGCAGAAGAGGTTGTTGGTGTCCGTCACGGCCACCGCCGGCATCCCCGCCGCGCGGCAGAGATCGGGCAGCTTCTTGAGCCGCACGGCGCCTTCGAGAAGCGAGTATTCGGTGTGAAGGCGGAGGTGGACGAAGAGCGGCTCGGTCATGGCGGGAGACTCGCGCAATCCCGGGGCGCGCGCAAGCGCGCTCGCGGCGCGTCTGCCCGCTTTGCGCGCATCCGCCGCGCCCGGGACGCCCCGTGCCCGCCGAGGCGATTGCGGAGCCCGCCGCGCTCGGGCTAAAGCGGACGGCGAGCGGCGCGGGGAGATGCAAGACGTGACCAGAACGGGCCAGACGGTTCTGGGCCTTGAGGGGCTGACCAAGATCTATCCCGGCGTGCGCGCCTGCGACGACGTCTCGCTCGAGATCGCGGCGGGAGAGGTGCACGCGCTTCTGGGCGAGAACGGCGCCGGGAAATCCACGCTCGTTAAGATGATCTACGGGCTCGTCCAGCCCGACGCGGGGCGCATGACGCTGCGGGGCGCGCCCTACGCCCCGGCGGAGCCGCGCGCCGCGCGCGCCGCGGGCGTGGCGATGGTGTTCCAGCACTTCTCGCTTTTCGACGCGCTCTCGGTGGCCGAGAACATCGCGCTCGGGATGGAGAAGGCGCCGCCGCCCCGCGCGCTCGCCCGCCGCATCACGGAGGTCTCGCAGCTCTACGGCCTGCCGCTCGATCCGGCGCGCACCGTGGGCACGCTCTCGGCCGGCGAGCGTCAGCGGGTGGAGATCGTGCGCTGCCTGCTGCAGGAGCCGCGGCTTCTGATCATGGACGAGCCGACCTCCGTCCTCACCCCGCAGGAGGCCGAGATCCTGTTCGAGACCCTCCGGAAGCTCGCCGCCGAGGGCACCTCGATCCTCTACATCTCCCACAAGCTCGAGGAGATCCGCGCGCTCTGCGACCGCGCGACGATCCTCAGGCGCGGGCAGGTCGTGGCCCGGCTCGACCCGCGGCAGAGCACGGCGCGCGAGATGGCCGAGGCGATGGTGGGCGGCGCCTTCGCCGCGCCGGCGCGCGCACCCCGCGAGACCGGCGAGGTCGTGCTAGAGGCGCGCGGGCTCTCGCTTCCGGCGCCGGGCGATTTCGGCACCGCGCTCCGCGAGGTGAGCTTCGCGCTCCGCCGGGGCGAGGTGCTCGGGATCGGCGGCGTGGCCGGCAACGGCCAGGAAGAGCTTCTGGCCGCGCTCTCGGGCGAACGGCGCGCGCCGCGCGGCACGGTCCTTTTCCAGGGCCGCGACGTGAGCGCCCTGGGCCCCGCCCGGCGCCGCGCTCTGGGCCTCGCGAGCGCGCCGGAGGAGCGTCTCGGCCACGCGGCGGTGCCCGAGATGAGCCTGACTAAGAACGCGCTCCTGACCGCCGCCGCGACGCGCGGGCTGGCCCGGCGCGGCGTCATCGACTGGGGCGCGACGCGGCGCTTCGCCGAGGACGTGATCGCACGCTTCGACGTGCGGACGCCCGGGCCGGAGGCCGCCGCGCGGGCGCTTTCGGGCGGGAACCTCCAGAAATTCGTGATCGGGCGCGAGCTCCTGCAGGCGCCCGCCGCGCTCGTCGTCAACCAGCCGACCTGGGGGGTGGACGCGGCCGCCGCCGCCGCGATCCGGCAGGCGCTCATGGACATGGCCGCGGCCGGCGCGGCGGTGCTGGCGATCAGCCAGGATCTCGACGAGCTCATGGAGATCGCGGACCGCTTCGGCGCGCTCAACGGCGGCCGGCTGAGCGCCGTTCGGCCGGTGGGCGAGCTCGACCGGGAGCGGATCGGCCTGATGATGG
Organism: uncultured Rhodobacterales bacterium; assembly: GCA_964585075.1. Taxonomy (GTDB): domain Bacteria; phylum Pseudomonadota; class Alphaproteobacteria; order Rhodobacterales; family Rhodobacteraceae; genus Rhodosalinus. Next base: position 593 of record CAZPCU010000200.1, on the reverse strand, counting down.
GCGGCGCCCACGACATGGAGGTGGCCCATGTGGCGGAGTGAGGCCCGGCGCGGCGGCGGAGCGCCGGGGCCATGATCGCGCTCGAGAAACGCCCGCAACCCTCGCGGCGCTGGACGGCGGCGGCGCCGCTTCTGGCCGTGGCGCTCACCATGCTCGCGGGCGGCGCGATGTTCGCCGCCCTCGGCGCGGATCCGCTGGAGGCGATCCGGGTCATCTTCTGGGATCCGCTCTTTCACCCGCAATTCGCCTCCTACTCGCGCCCGCAGCTTCTGGTGAAGGCCGGGCCGCTCATCCTGATCGCGATCGGCCTCGCCATCGGCTTCCGGGCGGGCGTCTGGAACATCGGCGCGGAGGGGCAATACCTCATCGGCGCGATCTGCGGGGCGGGCGCGGCGCTGGCCTTCTACCCGTCCGCCTCGCCCCTCGTCTTCCCGCTCGCCGTGATCGCGGGGGCAGCGGGCGGCTTCGCCTGGGGGATGATTCCCGCCCTGCTGCGCGTCCGCTTCGGCACCAACGAGATCCTGGTGTCGCTGATGCTGGTCTACGTGGCCGAGTCGGTGCTGGCCTCGGTGTCCTCGGGCCTGCTGCAGAAC
>CAZPCU010000199.1:0-4479 GCA_964585075.1 uncultured Rhodobacterales bacterium | reverse complement strand
TGATGCTGGGACGGCTGCGCGAGGCGGGCGAGGATCCGGACGCCGTCTTCACCGGCGAAGGCCACGCGCCCGCCCCCCTCTCCGATGCCGAGCGGGCGGGCGGAGCTCTCCCCGAGGGCGCCGCCGCGCGCGACCTGCCGGACTGGCTCTGGGATCGGTTCCAGGCGTCTCTCGGGGCCGAGGCCGACGGCGCGGCCCGCGCGCTGCGCGACCGGGCGCCTGTGCATCTGCGCGCCAATCTTCTGCGGACCGATCGCGCGGGCGCCGCCGCCGCGCTCGCTGCGCAGGGAATCGCCACGCGCCCGGTCGAGACCGCCGCGACCGCGCTCGAGGTCACTGACGGCGCGCGCCGGATCGCCCGGAGCCGGGCCTATCAGGACGGGCTCGTGGAGCTTCAGGACGCCGCGAGCCAGGCCGTGGTCGAGCGCCTCGCGCCGCGTCAGGGTGCCCGGGTGCTCGATTATTGCGCCGGGGGCGGGGGCAAGACGCTGGCGCTCGCGGCCCTGGCGCGCGCCCCCGTCTGGGCCCATGACGCCCATCCGAGGCGCATGCGCGACCTGCCGGCCCGGGCCGCCCGCGCGGGGGCCGAGGTGCATGTCCTCGAGGACCCCGGGCCGGCCGGACCCTTCGATCTGGTGCTCTGCGACGCGCCCTGCTCGGGCAGCGGCTCCTGGCGGCGCGACCCGGAGGGCAAGTGGCGGCTGGATCCGGAGGGGCTCGCCGGGCTGGAGGCGCTTCAGGCCCGCATCCTCGACGCCGCCTGCCGCCTGGTCGCGCCCGGCGGACGGCTCGCCTACGCCACATGCTCGCTCCTCGACGGCGAGAACCGCGCGCAGACCGAGGCGTTCGTCGCGCGCCATCCCGGCTGGACACTCGGGGAATGCCACCTTTGGTTGCCATCCGCCAAGGGTGATGGCTTCTTTCTGGCCGTGTTGACCGGCCCCGACGGCGGATAGTATGCAACTTGGAGGTGTGGGCGCTGGGGCATTAAGCGCCGCTTAAGGCTCACGGTCCCTAATGGGGCGCGCTCGAATCGACAGCAAGGTGGCCCGATCCCGTGTCCGACACGGCCCTCTCTCCCGCTCCCGATCCGCTCACCCGCGGCACAGGCTGGCAGATGTCGCGCCGGTTCTGGCTTCTGCCCGGAATCGGTGCGCTGATGCTGGGCGGCGGCGCGCTGGCGCCCTCCCAGGCGCTCGCCGCGGGGGCCTTCGCCGCCGGGGCGACGCTTCTCGTCCTGGCGGCGCTCCTGCGCGCGGCGGAGGCCTGGTCGGCCCGCACGCGCCGGCGCAACTACGCCGCCATCGCCGATTTCGTGCGCCACGACGCGGTGCCCTGCCTGCTCACGGACGAGGCCGGGGCGCTCTGCCTCTGGAACGCCGCGGCGGAACGCGTCTACGGCGCCGAACTGCACGAGACGCTGTCCGGCGCGCTCCGCAGCACGCTGGCGAGCCCCTCGGCCGTGCTGGGCAGGCTCTCGGCCAAGGCGCAGGCGGCCGGCGCGGCGCGCGAGGACGTGGTGACCCGCAAGGGCCATCTGCGCATCTCGGCACAGCGGATCGGTCGCCGCGCGCTTCTCTGGCGGGTGGAAAGCTTCGCGGACCGCCCCGCCGGCGGCGAGGCGGCGGGCGTGCCGCGCCTCACGGCGGGACGGGGCGGCGCCATCCTCTTCATGAACGACGCCGCGCGGCGGCTGGTCGGCGTGCGGGCGAAATCGCTCGACCAGCTGTTCGAGGCGCCCCCCGTCTCCGGAGAGCTCGGGCGGCTCGCCGCGGCGGAGGGGCCGATCGACTGCCTCGTCGCGGAAGGGGAGGCCGGCGGCGGACGGCGCGATCTCTACCTGTTCCCCGCACCGGCCGGGCACCTTCGGCGCGGCGCCGTGGCCGGCGCCGCGCAGGCCGCGGACGGGCTGCCCGTGGCGCTCCTGAAGCTCTCGGGCGACGGCCGGGTGCTGATGGCCAACGCCGACGCGCGCCGTCTCCTGGGCGCGGAGCCCGGGCCGGAGAGCCGGATCTCGGACCTCATGGAGGGCCTCGGGCGGCCGGTGGAGACCTGGCTCGCCGAGGCCGCGCGCGGCGTGGTGCGCTCGGAATTCCTCCGGCTCACGCGGCGCGACCGCGAGGTCTACGTGCAGGTCACGCTGAGCCCGATCGACGAGGCCGGGGAGCCCGCGCTCCTCGCCGTGCTCCACGATGCGACCGAGCTCAAGTCGCTCGAGGCGCAGTTCGTGCAAAGCCAGAAGATGCAGGCGATCGGGCAGCTCGCCGGCGGGGTCGCGCACGACTTCAACAACCTCCTCACCGCGATCTCGGGGCACTGCGACCTGCTGCTTCTACGTCACGACCAGGGCGATCCGGACTACGCCGATCTCGTGCAGATCCACCAGAACGCCAACCGCGCCGCGGCGCTGGTCGGCCAGCTTCTGGCCTTCTCGCGCAAGCAGACGCTGCGGCCCGAGCGGCTCGACCTGCGCGACACGCTCGCCGATCTCACCCATCTGCTGAACCGCCTGGTGGGGGAGCGGGTGACGCTGACGCTGTCCCACGATCCCGAGCTGCCGCCCATCCGCGCCGACAAGCGCCAGCTCGAGCAGGTGCTCATGAACCTCGTGGTCAACGCGCGCGATGCCATGCCCGAGGGCGGCGAGATCCGGATCGAGACGGAGCGGCTCCATCTGGCGGAGCCCTGGCGGCGCGACCGCGCCGAGGTGCCGCCGGGCGACTACGTCGCGGTGCGCGTCGCCGACGAGGGCGTGGGCATCCCGGCCGACAAGATCGGCAAGGTCTTCGAGCCCTTCTACACGACCAAGCGCACCGGAGAGGGCACCGGGCTCGGCCTGTCCACCGTCTACGGCATCGTCAAGCAGACGGGCGGCTTCGTCTTCGCGGACAGCGCGCCGGGCGAAGGCGCCACCTTCACGCTGCTCTTTCCGGCGCAGCCCGCCACCGCCGAGGAGGACGCGCCACGCCCCGCCGCCGCGGGCGACGACGAGGCGGCTCGCCGCGAGGGCGTCGTCCTGCTCGTGGAGGACGAGGTGCCGGTGCGCGCCTTCGCCTCCCGCGCGCTCCGGCTCCGCGGCCACACGGTGCTCGAGGCCGGCTCCGCCGAGGAGGCGCTGGAGGCGCTGCGGGCGAGCGAGCTCGACGTGGACGTCTTCGTTACCGACGTGGTCATGCCCGGGCGCGACGGCCCGAGCTGGGTGCGCGAGGCGCTGCGCGATCATCCGGGCATCCGCGTCGTCTTCGTCTCGGGCTACGCGGAGGAGAGCTTCGACCGGGACAGCACAGACATCCCGAACGCCGTCTTCCTGCCGAAGCCCTTCTCGCTCGACGAACTCACCGAGACGGTGCAGCGCCAGCTCCACTGAGCGCCGGGCCTGCTGCGCTAGCCTCCTCCGAGCCCTTCCCACAGCGCGTAGTCGGCCGCGCAGGCGCGCCGGAGCGCCGCGCGCGTCTGCGCCGCGAGCTCCATGGGCGCCTCGGGCGAGACGTTCCGCCGCGCCGGCACCGGACGGACGCCGAGCCGGGCCTCCAGGAAATCGAGGAGCGCCTCCGGCGCCTCGTAACGGAACAGGTGGTCGGGCGCCGTGCCGTTCGGGCGCGGCGCGAGGAAGGCCGCCTGGCTGCCGACGCGCGCCCAGGCGGGCTGCGGGTCCGACAGATAGCCGCGCACGAAATCGTCGAAGCTGAGCCCCTCGGTGGAGACGGGCTTGCCCCGCGTGAAGGGGCGGCGCCGGTAGCGGTACCAGCTGCCGAGCCAGCTTTCCGGCTCGCGCAGCACCGCGAGCGTCTCCATCTCGCCGGAGAACTTCTCGAGCATGGGCCGGAAGAATCGGTTGTAGCGCCAGATGGGCGCATGCTTGAGTTCCGGCGGATCCCGCACCACGAGACTCGCATGGGGCGCGAGCGCCTCCTCGTAGGCGGTCGTGCCGGTCTTCGGCACGGCGAGAAAGACCAGCCGTTCCTTCGCGAATACGAGCATTCCGCCCGTCGGCCCCCCTGTCCAGACTACTCTAAACTACTTGTTAACCGCGCCGCGCGAAAGTGCCGGTGGATCGGATTTTACTTGAATTGTTCTCCTTTCGGTCTCACAAAGGGCTGCAGAACCAAAGGTGAACGCAGGCAGCGATTGCCGCCCGGGGCGGCGTGTGAAATAAGGACAAGGATCCTATGGCAACGGCAGACCTTCTCTCCATGGACAGCAAGAAAAGCGCGGACAAGCAGAAGGCGCTCGACAGCGCCCTCGCCCAGATCGAGCGCCAGTTCGGCAAGGGCTCGATCATGAAGCTCGGCGCCGACAACCCGGTGAAGGATATCGAGGCCACCTCGACCGGCTCGCTCGGGCTCGACATCGCGCTCGGGATCGGCGGCCTGCCCAAGGGCCGCATCATCGAGATCTACGGGCCCGAAAGCTCGGGCAAGACCACGCTGACGCTCCACTGCGTCGCCGAGGAGCAGAAGAAGGGCGGGGTCTGCGCCT